>DATMSN010000833.1:0-5375 GCA_035565375.1 Duganella sp.
ACGTACTGGATATGATAGGGTTGCCGAATCAACTTTAGTGATTCTTCCAGCAGGCGGATGAAGTAGGCGGCACGTCCATCCGACACCACCGCGATGCGCAATTCGAGCGGTTCAACGCCGGGCGCCGGCCATACCTGCCGAGTGGCACCGGTGACGCCGGCAAGGCCCTGGCGCCCCGCACATCCGCGCGTCATGACCATTGGTGTGCAGTTGTTGCCCGTAGCGACCGGGTTCAGCTTTATCGCCCTGGAAGTTGCAGGCGCAGGCGGCGGCTCAGGTTGAGCGCCTTGATGTCGGCGCCGAATGTTTCGTCGATCAGGCGTGCTTTGAGTCCGTTAACCTCCGCTTCTCTCAAGGCCCGCTCGAGGACGGGTCGATAGCGGGAGGCCGATGCGTTCAGATAGAAAATGAAGTCGGCTTGATACGCCAATAGCAAATGCTGTTCCACCACTAATTCGGGATGTGAACGTGCCTCTTCCAACACCTCTATGACGCCGCGCGGAAGATAGTCGACGTGGCGGTTTCCCACGGCGACCATCGCGTAGATCGTGCGCCATGGAGCGGCGTGCTCGTACAGCGGCAAACCCGACGCCTTCCACACTTTGGCGTCGTGCCAGCCGGCACCGAGTCCCGCGATGAGTCCGGTGCGCTTCAAATCGCCGACGGATCGGATCTGCGCAAAGGCTTCGGTATCGGCCCGACGTATTAAAAACACGCGCTGGCCGATCAACCCATTGGTCAACGCGTTACGCACTGGAACGAGCTGCTCGCTGCTATCCTTTTCCTTCGATTGCATGCCGTAAAACAGATTGATATCACCTCTGCCCAACATCCACCACATGCGGCGGGCGGGAATATCCTTTACGTACTGGATATGATAGGGTTGCCGAATCAACTTTAGTGATTCTTCCAGCAGGCGGATGAAGTAGGCGGCACGTCCATCCGACACCACCGCGATGCGCAATTCGAGCGGTTCAACGCCGGGCGCCGTTACGGGCGCCGACGTCGACGGGGCCGATAAACACAGGGTGCAAGCGACAAGAAAAATAGATCGCAGTGTCAGCATCATTTTCGCGACGCCGGCGAAAAGTCGGGAGGGGCGCCTTTCAGCAATTTGCCATCCGCTGCGCGAGCATAATGGGCAAAGAACTCCCACATGACTTCATCATCGGCGAGCCAGGTATGACCGCCTCCTTCGGTGATGTAGGCGGTCACCACGGCGCCGTCCCGGCACCCATCGTAGAGCTCCTGGTACACGTTTGCCGAGATCCGTCGAGTGACAGGGGGAGCTTGACAGCGATTGAGCGCCGCCCACCGCATTTCAGCGGCATGCATGGAATACTGCCAGTATTTTGAACCACCGCCTCCAATCGGGTTGGTCGTATCGCTGTCTCCGGCAAACGCCAGGATGGGAACAGCCGATTCAGGCTGGCAGCTATCCGGGTCGGGTTTCAGCGGGTCCGACTTGAACGGCGCGCCCGCGCGCAGTCCAACCACCGGCGCGATGGCGGCGAAACGGGTGGACGCAACGCATCCCAACCAGCTCGCCATGCGTCCCCCACCGGAGATGCCTGTAACGTAGACGCGGCTGCGGTCGACCAGCCCTTGTTCGGCGAGCAAATCCAGGATGGACAGCAGATATTTCACGTCATCCCTGGCGTCCGGGCCGGGAGCCGTGCCGCCAGTCGTAACCACGCCCGGTATATTCCACGCGAATCCTTGGGCGAGCCGTATCGCGCCGGTAGGTGCCGCGATGATGAAACCGTACTTGTCGGCCACGGCTTTCAAGCTGGAGCCGCCGAGTATGGATGTTCCTTCGCCCGAGCTCCCGTGCAGCAAGAACACCAGCGGGGCTGGCGCTCCTGGTTTGACCGCCTCGGGACGATACATGGCGAATGGGGATGCGCCGGGCACATCGAATTGGCGTACGACCTGTTGGGCCTCGCGCGCTTCCGCTTTCGACAAACAGCCTGCAAGCATGAGCGCGCCAATCCCTGTGGCGATAAACGCGTGGGTTGTGGACGGGCGGTTGGCAGAGGTCATTCAGTATCTCCAGGTTGTCGAGAAAGCTCGCACATGCGCGCAATTGTAGTCGGAATACACACCAGCCCACGCCGCTTCACACGGTATGACATTGCGAAGACCTGGCCCAACCAGGCCGAGGCCACGTCCGGCAACTGATGCGAACGCCGCTTGCTCGTTCGTTCGCCGCCGCAATACAATAGGCCGGGCCGGGATGACCGCTCGCGCCCGCCAAACACCTCTACAAGGACGCCATGACGAATATCGATCAACGCCGCCGCACTGTATGCATGGGACTGCTGGGTGGTCTCGCCGGTTTGTCCATCGCGGGAGGCGCCAGGGCGCTACCGACTGTCGATGCGGCGACCAAGGTCTTCCGGCTGGATGGGGGAGCGGTTACGTACGCTTTCGGCGTCAATCCGGACGGCCGCCTGCAAACCCTGTATTGGGGGAGTGCCTTGGCGCTCGATGACAAGCTGCCGGCGCCTGTCCCTGTCCCGGATAACTCCAGCAACGAGATGTCGATCACCGTCACGCCGTTCGAGTTTCCGGGCTACGGCGGCGGGCTGACGGTGGAACCGGCGCTCAAGGAGACCTTTCCGGATGGCGTGCGCGACCTTGATCTGCGCTATGTCGATCATCAACTGAACGGGGACCAACTGGTGGTTCGGCTCAAGGACGTGAGCCGCGCCGTCCATGTCACCCTCACTTATGCGATGGACGCCGCCACCGGCATCCTCTCGCGCGCCGCCACGGTGGAGAACCGGACCAGCGGCCCGATCCAGATCGACCAACTGGCGGCCGCCAGCGTCAACCTGCCCTACAGCGACGACTATCAGTTGTCTTACCTGACCGGGCGCTGGGCGGGCGAGTTCGCGTTACAAACCCGTCCTGTCACGCCGGGTGCCACGGTGGTCGAAAGCCGCAAGGGCATGACGTCCCATCAGGCCAATCCCTGGATTTCGATCAGCCGGGGCGCAACCGAAGAAGAGTCCGGTCCTGTATGGTTCGGTGCGCTGGGTTGGAGCGGCTCGTGGCGCATTAGCGTGGACATGGATGCCCTGGGAGGACTCCGCGCGACCGCGGGGTACAACCCTTTCGATTTCGCCTATCGCCTGAAACCGGGCGAAAGCCTGGCCTCGCCAGCGTTTCACGCCGGGTATTCCAGCGAAGGCTTTGGCGGGGCATCGCGCCTGTTCCATCGCTATCAGCGCACGCGCATACTGCCGGGCGCCCCCGCGCCGCGCCAGCGTCCGGTTCTCTACAATTCGTGGGAAGCGACCGAATTCGCCGTCGACGAGGCCGGTCAGATGACCTTGGCCGAGAAGGCGGCCAGCATCGGCGTCGAGCGCTTTGTCGTCGACGACGGCTGGTTCGGCGCACGCAACGATTCACGCGCCGGGCTGGGCGATTGGGTGGTCAACCGCAAGAAGTTTCCGAACGGGCTAGCTCCGCTGATCCAACGCGTCAACGGCCTCGGCATGGAGTTCGGGCTGTGGGTCGAGCCGGAGATGGTCAATCCGGACAGCGACCTGTATCGCGCGCACCCGGACTGGGTCATCCACTTCCCCGGGCGGGCGCGGTCGCCAGCGCGCGATCAACTGGTCCTCAATCTGGCGCGCAAGGACGTCTATGACTACCTGCTGCGGGTATTGGACCAACTGCTCGTCTCCAACAACATCGCATTTCTCAAGTGGGACCACAACCGCGCGTGGTCCGAGCCCGGCTGGCCGGACGTCGCGCCGGCCGATCAGCAGCGGCTGTATGTCGCGTATGTGGATAATCTGTACAAGCTGCTGGCCGAGCTGCGCCGACGCCATCCGCGACTTGAAATCGAATCCTGCGCCAGCGGCGGCGGCCGCGTCGATCTGGGCATCATGCGGCTGACCGATCAGGTCTGGGTGTCCGACAACACCGATCCCTATGACCGGCTGCTGATCCAGGATGGCTTCAGCCAGGCGTACGCGCCGGCCATCATGATGGCGTGGGTGACCGATGCGCCGAATTTTGTCAACAAGCGCGTCACCTCGCTGGAGTATCGTTTCCTGTCTTCCATGCAGGGCGCGCTCGGGATCGGCGCCAATCTCAATCATTGGAATGCGGACGACTTCGCCAAGGCGAAACAACTCGTCGCGGCGTACAAGACGATCCGGATGACCGTCCAGCAGGGCGATTTGTACCGGCTGGTGTCGCCCCGTGGCGGCTCGGCCCGCTCGGCCACCTTGTCCGTGGCGCGGGACGGCAAACAAGCCGTGCTCTTTGCCTTCCTCCACTCGGGGTCGCGGCGCGACGCACAACCGCGCATTCAACTGCGCGGACTCGATCCCGCGAAGGTGTACGCCATGCGTATCATTTCAGGCAGCGTCATGCCGGACACGCCGAAAAATGCCAGTGGCGCGTTCTGGATGGGGCATGGCGTGAAAGTCGACCTGCGCGGCGATTTCCAGGCCGCCGCCGTTGTTTTTGAGGCAGGCTGATTGGGTCCGACCATATAAAAAAAATCCATTTTCCAGCGTGACGGTCAGCGGCAATCGTGGCGGCCGACCCGAAGGAGAGCGAGAACCTGGCCGCCAAACATCCGGACATCGTCGCCCGGATCGCGGCATGAGCACAATATCGTTCTGACGATTAATACCGTTCCAGCCAGTGCGCGTAAGGCGCCGGCAGGGTCCACGAGGCGCGGTCGACGCCGAGTTCCTTGGCGGCGAAATAGGCCCAGTGTGGATTGGCCAGGTGCGCTCTGCCGACCATGACCAGGTCGAGCTGCTGGTCGCGTACGACTTGCTCGGCGATGGACGGCGTGCCGAAGCCCCATGCCGACGACACCGGCACATCGGCTTCACGGCGCACCCGTTCGGCGATCGGCCCGAGGAAGGCCGGCCCCCACGGAATCGAGGTCTGCGGAATCGTGAAGCCGACGCTGACGCTGATCATGTCCATGCCGGCCGCCTTGAACTGGCGCACCAGCTCTATCGAATCGAGCAGGGTCTGTTCGTCGCGGCCGTCGTATTCGATCACGCCGAAACGCACCGTCAGCGGCAAGTGCTCCGGCCACACCTCACGCACGGCCTTGAGCGTCTCGAGCAGGAAGCGCGCGCGGTTTTCGACGCTGCCGCCGTAGATGTCGTCGCGCTGGTTGGAATGCTCCGAGAAGAAACTCTGGGCCAGATAGCCGTGGGCGAAATGCAGCTCCAGCCATTCGAAGCCGGCCTCCACGGCGCGGCGCGCTGTGTCGACAAAGTTCTGGCGCACGCGGGCGATATCGTCGAGCGTCATCGCCCGTGGCGTGCGCGGCAGGTTGGCGCCGAACGCGATGGCCGACGGCGCGATCGTCTGCCAGCCGCGCGCGTCGC
>DATMSN010000834.1:0-7565 GCA_035565375.1 Duganella sp.
ACGCCGGAAACGATGCCGGGCTGGGTGCGCGCGGGCGCGACCGGCTTCGGCATCGGTGGTGCGCTGTACACGCCTGGCGTGACGATCGAGCAATTGAGCGAGCGCGCCGCGGCCTTCGTCAACACCTGGCGCGGCCTGGCCGCCTGATTCCATCCACCCTGGGATAAAAACAATGAGCAAGCATGAAGTGCAATGTCTGTGGCAATTGGGCGCGCGATTGGGCGAGGGCCCGCTGTGGGTGGCGGAGCAAAACCGCCTGTATTTCGTCGATCTGAAGAATCAAACGCTGCACGCGCTCGACACCGTGGACGGCGAGCGTCATAGCTGGAAGATGCCCGACTATATCTGCTGGCTGATCGCCCGCCGCGACGGCGACGGCTTCATGGCCGGCCTGCGCGACGGCATCGCCCGCGTCTGGCTCGAGCCGGAGCTGCGCATCGAATACCTGGCGCGTCCGTTCCCCGAGGGCAGCCCCCTGCGCATGAACGACGCCAAGGTCGACGGCGCCGGCCGCATCTGGGCCGGCTCGATGCACGACACCGACTACGCGCAAGCGATCGGCATGTTGTTCCGCCTCGACAAGGATCTGACGTTGACGGTGGCCGACAACGACTATCACATCTGCAACGGCCCGGCCTTCAGCAACGACGGCGCCACGATGTACCACACCGACAGTTTCGAGGGCCGCACCTACGCCTATCCGCTGGCGGCCGACGGCACCCTGGGCGAGCCGCGCGTGTGGCGCCAGTTCGAATTCGACGCCGAAGGCGCGCCGGACGGCATGACGGTCGACAGCGAAGGCTGCGTCTGGATCGCGCAATGGGGCGGTGCCCGCGTGTGCCGCTATTCGCCGCAAGGGGAACTGCTGGAAACGATCCGCGTGCCGGCGCGCAACCCGGCCTCGTGCACGTTCGGCGGTCCCGACCTGAAAACCTTGTTCATCACCACCGCCAGCGAGGACAACACGCCCGAGGAGCTGGAAAAGTTCCCGCTGACGGGCGCGCTGTTCTCGGTGCGGGTGGAAGTGGCCGGCGTTCCCGCCGCGCGCTTCGGTTAATCAGCGGTTCAGCAACGACAGCGCCGGCGGCATGCCGGCGCGTTATCCCGTATTTTTATGATGCCGCGCGACGCGGCGGGGGGAGGTGCGCACAGGTGGTCGGTCACAAAGCCGCTGTACAAACAGCGCAAATAAAAAAATACAACAACACTGGAGACACAATGAAATTCAAGAATCTGCTCGCCGCTCTCTGCGGCGTGGCGATGAGCCTGGCCGCGTCCGTCAGTTCCGCCCAATTCGCCAACGGCGCCGATGTCGGCTGGGTCAGCCAGCAGGAGAAGGCCGGCTACTCGTTCTTCAACAGCAGCGGCGCCAAGACCGACCCCTTCGTGCTGCTGAAGAATTTGTCGATCAATTCGATCCGCCTGCGGGTGTGGGTCAATCCCGCCGACGGCTGGAACAACGGCGCCGACGTCCTCTACAAAGCCAAGCGCGCCGCCGCCCAAGGCCAGCGCATCATGATCGACTTCCACTACAGCGACACCTGGGCCGATCCCGGCCACCAGGCCAAGCCGGCCGCCTGGGCCAACCACACGCTGGCGCAACTGAACAACGACGTCTACAGCCACACCCAGGGCATCCTGAGCTACCTGAAGAGCAACGGCATCAATGTCGAATGGGTGCAGGTCGGCAACGAGATCAATAGCGGCATGATGCTGCCGGAGGGCAGCACCAACAACTTCGCCAACTTGGCCGGGCTGATCAACAGCGGCTACAACGCCACCAAGGCGGTCTATCCGAACGCCAAGGTGGTGCTGCACCTGGCCAACGGCCACGACAACGCCGTGTTCCGCTGGTTCTTCGACGGCGTCAAGGCCAAGGGCGCCAAGTGGGACGTGATCGGCATGTCGCATTATCCGCCGGCGTCGGACTGGGCCAACTACAACAACAAGATCTCGACCAATATGTGGGACATGGTGTCGCGCTACGCCAAGCCGGTGATGGTGACCGAGGTGGGCATGGACTGGACCCAGGCCGCCACCTCCAAGGCGATGGTGGCCGACCTGCTGAACAAGACCAAGGCGCTCGGCTCGAACGGCCTGGGCGTGTTCTACTGGGAGCCGCAGGCGTATCCGGGCTGGCAGGGCTATACCATGGGCGCGCTCGACGCCAGCGGCAAATTCACCATCGCGATGGACCCGTTCTAAGTAACAGCGCCAAGGCAGCGCGCCGGACTGCGGGGGACCCGCGTCCGGCGCACGTCGCGGCTTATGCGGCCGCGACGCTCAAGGTCCAAGGGGTGCCGAAGCGGTCCTTCAGCACGCCGAACAGCGGCGTCCATTGCGCGGGCTGCAGTCCGGAAATCACAGTGGCGCCATCGGACAGCTTGTCCCAGTATGCGCGGATCTCGTCCTGCGTTTTTGCTTCCAGTACGATCATGAAGGCGTTCTCGCCCGGGTTCCAGGGCGTGTTCGACGGCACGTCGTACGCCATCACGCGGAAGCCGGTATCGGCCATCACCTGGCCCCAAATCAGTTGGTCCGCTTCCGCTTCGTTGGTCACCTGGTTGAAGTCCTTGTACGTCAAGGCATTGACCTGTCCGCCGAACACGGATTGATAGAAGTCGAGCGCCTCGCGCGCCTGGCCGCGGAAGTTTAAGTGGGTAACGGCGCTGACGGTTGCTGGTTTCATGTTGAACTCCGGTTGGAAAAGGGAGTTGCATTCTAGCGAGCGCCTGCGTCAGTTTCTGTCAGGAGTCGTTCCCGCCGCCGGCCGCGCATGGATTTGCGGTATTGGCCGATTCGGGTGAGAATGCGTCGCTTGAACATTACAGCGGCGCCATCATGCAAAAACCATCGATCAGATATTTACACCTCGCCCCGGAAAACGACTTGCCGGTACTGGAAGGCTTGACCGCGTTTAAGGCCATCGTCATGGTCGAAGCAGCGGAAGTGCCCGAGATGACGCGGTGGGACGTCAGCCGCTGGCTCGTCGAGTCCGGCTGCAAGTACGCGCTCGCGTGGGGCGAGCAATGCGAGGCCTGGCGTGAATCGATCGACGACGCCAGCCTGGAGGCGACGGATTATGAGGACGTGCCGGAAGACCAGCAATTGATGGCGACCGCGCATGACGACGAAGAGTTAAGCGAGGTTTTCTGGTTCGCCAAACACCGCGCTTCGCATCCCGCTCTTGAACTCAGCGAGACGCTGATCCTTCACATTGCCGAAACGCCACGGCGCGACGAGATCGAGGCGGAGTTCCGCGACGCCTGAGTCTTCCGGCCGCGTCCTGACGGCGATCAAACGCCGGCCGCGCCCGGGAAAAGGACGGCGGAGCGCGGGCTTATCATCAGAGCCTGCGATCCCGCTGCGGCGGGTTGGAGGCCGTCACCATGAACCACAAGCGCATCTACTATTCCTGCTGCACTTCGCTGTCGTACTTTATCTGCGAACGATATTACGGCATGCGTCACTACGTCTGGTGCACGCCATATTTCGACCCGTCGTCGCGCATGAGTCAGAACAACTGCGTGCCAACGACGTCTAACCCAAGGGATATCTACTGGAATCTGAGGAAAGAGGTGGATGGCGGCGATTTGCATTCTTTAAAGATATCGCGGAACAGAATGAAAATACAGCACGGCGCCGACGCCAAGCTTGCCACCGGCGTTATCGATGCGAAGGCACATAAGGAAATCTTGAAGATTGTCATGCTGGCGCAGCTTCAGGAGTTCAAGCCGCTATTGCTGGTGATTCCCGGTTTGCCGGTCTCGCGGCTGCTGAAGCCGGTCAATGTATGGGAACGCGCAAGCGTGCTATCTGAAGAATTTATTATCGAAAGCCTGCCCAGAAAGCTTTTTGATGCCATTGAACTGTAGCTGGAGATGATCATGAATTGGCTTACCCTACTTGAATCGGTTCCACGCATGGCGGCCACCGAAGCGATTTACTATTGCATGCGCGCGTTGTCGCAGGTCGAATTGCCGAATGAGGTGAAGCACGACTATTTTCGAGATACGCTCATGAGCAAGCCGACCCCGGAAGCAGTCGAACTCGCCAAGAAAATACTTGGCAAAATCGAAGAACTCGAGGGTACCGGCCTCGATCATCTCGGACAGCCAAAGGCTGATATGTACACGTGCGAGCTTGGCGTCGCGGGCGACGAACTGATCGAGCGTGTCGAAGGCTTAGACCGCGAGCGCGGAGCCGAATTGCTGCGACAGCTGTTCCACAGCGAACAATAACGCCGTCTCACACCCGCCTTGCGCCGCCCGGTGCATAAAAAAAGCCAGCTTCCGAAGAAGCTGGCTTTTCCATGCAGCGAGGCTTAGTGGCTAAGCCGGCCGGCAATTACATCATGCCGTCCATACCACCCATGCCGCCCATGCCACCCATACCGCCCATGCCGCCGCCGGCTGGCTTGTCTTCGGTGACTTCGGCAACCATGCAGTCGGTGGTCAGCATCAGGCCGGCGATCGACGCTGCGTTTTGCAGTGCCGAACGGGTGACCTTGGCTGGATCCAGCACGCCCATTTCAACCATGTCGCCGTAGGTGCCGTTGGCAGCGTTGTAACCGTAGTTACCCGTGCCTGCCAGAACCGCCGCAACGACGACCGAAGCTTCTTCGCCGGCGTTTTGCACGATCATGCGCAGTGGCTCTTCCATGGCGCGCAGAACGATCTTGATACCTGCGTCCTGGTCCGGGTTGTCGCCTTTGATGGTGATCGCGGCGCGGGCGCGCAGCAGGGCAACGCCGCCGCCTGGCACGATGCCTTCTTCCACTGCGGCGCGGGTGGCGTGCAGTGCATCTTCAACGCGGGCTTTCTTCTCTTTCATTTCAACTTCGGTGGCTGCGCCAACCTTGATCACGGCAACGCCGCCGGCCAGCTTGGCCACGCGCTCTTGCAGTTTTTCACGGTCGTAGTCCGAGGTCGCTTCTTCGATCTGCACGCGGATTTGCTTGACGCGGCCTTCGATGTTGGCGGCTTGGCCGGCACCGTCGATGACGATGGTGTTTTCCTTGCCGACTTCGATACGCTTGGCCTGGCCCAGTTCTTCCAGCGAGATTTTTTCCAGGGTCATGCCGACTTCTTCAGCAACCACTTGACCGCCGGTCAGGATCGCGATGTCTTCCAGCATGGCCTTGCGACGGTCGCCGAAGCCCGGGGCCTTGACGGCGCAGGTTTTCAGGATGCCGCGGATGTTGTTCACAACCAGGGTCGCCAGCGCTTCGCCTTCGATGTCTTCGGCGATGATCAGCAGTGGACGGCCGGCCTTGGCGACTTGTTCCAGTACCGGCAGCAGATCGCGGATGTTCGAGATTTTCTTGTCGCACAGCAGGACGAATGGATTGTCCAGGATCGCGACTTGCTTCTCTGGGTTGTTGATGAAGTATGGCGACAGGTAGCCGCGGTCGAACTGCATACCTTCAACGATGTCCAGCTCGTCGTTCAGCGACTTGCCGTCTTCAACGGTGATGACGCCTTCCTTGCCGACTTTTTCCATCGCTTCAGCGATGCGCTCGCCGATCGACGCGTCCGAGTTGGCCGAAATCGAGCCGACTTGGGCGATTTCCTTGGTGGTGGTGCATGGACGGGCGATCACGGCGATCTGCTCGACGGTGGCGGCGACGGCCTTGTCGATGCCGCGCTTCAGGTCCATCGGGTTCATGCCGGCGGCAACGAACTTCATGCCTTCGCGTACGATGGCCTGGGCCAGCACGGTGGCGGTGGTGGTGCCGTCGCCGGCGTTGTCGCTGGTGCGGGAAGCAACTTCCTTGACCATTTGCGCGCCCATGTTCTGCAGCTTGTCTTTCAGTTCGATTTCTTTAGCGACCGACACGCCGTCCTTGGTGACGGTAGGGGCGCCGAACGAACGTTCCAGCACGACGTTGCGGCCTTTCGGGCCCAGGGTGACTTTGACGGCGTTGGCCAGAATGTTGACGCCTTCGACCATTTTGGCGCGCGCTGCGTCGCCGAAGATTACTTCTTTAGCTGCCATGTTGTTTCTCCAGAATTAGGTAAGTACTGTTTGCAAACGGTCGGTCGAATTACTTGACGACGATTGCCATGATGTCTTCTTCGCGCATGACCATCAGTTCTTGGCCGTCAACTTTGACGGTCTGGCCGGCGTATTTGCCGAACAGAACGCGGTCGCCTACCTTGACATCCAGCGGACGGACTTTGCCGTCTTCGAGAATCTTGCCATTGCCGACGGCGAGCACTTCGCCTTGATCAGGTTTTTCGGCAGCCGCATCAGGGATGATCAGGCCGGACGCAGTTTTGGTTTCCTGGTCGAGGCGTTTGACGATGACGCGATCGTTCAAAGGGCGAAGGTTCATACAAAACTCCTTAGTTAACAATGGTACAGTTTGTTGTTGTTTCAATCAGATTGCCACAACGGAAAGTTGTCGAGGGCGCTGTTCGCACTCTCTCGGAACGCGTGCCAATTATAGGGACGACCCATCGGTATTTCAAGGCGCATACCTTGAGAAGACGCAAAAAAGAGGGGGAATGTTGCAAAGGTGACTACAACATGCAAGCGTCCGCAGCCTCGGGAGCCGACGCTTGCATGGTTTCATCAGGGATCGAGCGGGTCCAGCGGATCGATGCGCAGCGACTTGGCCGACGGCCGGAAGGTCAGCTCGGTGGGCGACAGGCGGGCGCCGACCGTCCCGGGCATGTAGCCGAGCTCCTTCTGGTTGCGCCAGGCAAACTCGGCACTTTCGATGTAGCGGCTCTGGTTGGTGTAGGTGACGATCAGGCTGTCCTTGTCCAGCGGCGCCCCCATGGCGATCAGCCGCCGGGTCACGTTGCGCAGGTTGGTCGTGGTGTGGCGCGCGTAGGGCTCGATGATGATGGACTCGGCCGGCACGCCGAAGCGTTCGATCAGCGCCTTGCGCATTTCCACCGCCTCCACGAACCGCGTCCCCTTCGGATGCACCGAGGCGCCGCTCAGGATGATGAACGGCGCTTCGCCGTCGGCGAAGCGCTTGGCGGCCAGCCGCACGTTCCACTTGCCGCGCGCGCTCAACGCCATGCCCGGATTTTCCGGCCCGATGCCCGGGATGATGATCGCCGAGTAACGGAACAGCTTCCAGTCGATGATGTTGGCGCGCCCCAGCGCGGCGCCGTTATGGCCCATGTCCAGCGGCTCGAAGGCGACCGCGTCGCTGCGGTCGTTGGCGTCGAGCAAGGCGAGCGCGAGTTGAAGGCTGGAATCGAGCGGCAGCGCGGGATCGTCCTCGCCGGCCCTGGCCAGCGCCAGCGCGTCGTTGACCGCCGCGTTGAACAGGTTGCTGCCGGGCGTGTCGATCGGCCCGTCGACCGGCGGATAGCGCGGCGCCGACCCCTGGCCGTACACCTGGATAATGCCGTTGAGCCCGCGCAGTTCGCGGACGACCTGGGCTTGCGCGCCGTCGTCGGCCAGCGTCGATTTCCTCCATGTCGACGCGGGCGCCTTGGCCGCCTTGGCCGCGATGTCGTTGATCTCGGCGTCGCTCCACAGGCTCGCGCCCAGCACGCACGCGGTGTCCTGCTTGCAGGCGTCGATGCGCGCGCGGCGCTCGG
>DATMSN010000835.1:0-1826 GCA_035565375.1 Duganella sp.
GGCCGCGCGCGCGACCGACGCCTACGAGGGCGCGCGCGAGCGGGTGCGGCGCTTCCTCAACGCGCCCGATGTCAACGAGGTCATCTTCGTGCGCGGCACCACCGAGGCGATCAACCTGGTGGCCAAGAGCTGGGGCGGCCAGCACGTGGGCGAGGGCGACGAGATCATCGTCTCGCAGCTGGAACACCACGCCAACATCGTGCCGTGGCAGCAGCTGGCGGCCGCCAAGGGCGCGACATTGCGGGTGATCCCGGTCGACGACTCGGGCCAGGTGCTGCTCGACGAGTACCGCAAGCTGCTCAACGACCGCACCAGGATCGTCGCCGTCACCCAGGTGTCGAACGCGCTGGGCACCGTCACGCCGGTCAAGCAGATAGTCGAGCTCGCCAAGCGCGCCGGCGCCAGGACGCTGGTCGACGGCGCGCAATCGGTGTCGCACATGCGCATCGACGTGCAGGACATTGGCGCCGATTTCTTCGTCTTCTCGGGCCACAAGCTGTTCGGCCCGACCGGCATCGGCGCGCTGTGGGGCCGGCGCGAGGTGCTCGAGGACATGCCGCCCTGGCAGGGTGGCGGCAACATGATCGCCGACGTCACGTTCGAGAAAACCGTGTTCCAGCCGATCCCCAACAAGTTCGAGGCGGGCACCGGCAACATCGCCGACGCCGTCGGCCTGGGCGCGGCGATCGACTACATCAACCGGATCGGCATCGAGAACATCGCCCGCTACGAGCACGACCTGCTGGTGTACGGCATGCGCGAGCTGGGCGCGATCCCGGGCGTGCGCCTGATCGGCACGGCCGCCGACAAGGCCAGCGTGATGTCGTTCGTGCTGGCCGGCTACACGACGGAGGAGGTCGGCCACGCGCTCACCGAGGAGGGCATCGCCGTGCGCACCGGCCACCATTGCGCCCAGCCCATCCTGCGCCGCTTCGGCGTGGAGACGACGGTGCGGCCGTCGCTGGCGTTCTACAACACCTTCGACGAGATCGACCGCCTGATCACCGTGGTGCGTAGGCTGGCGTCGAACCGCTAAGCCAGCCGTCATCTAAAACAGGCGGGGCGGATGACGGAGTGCCGCCCGATCCGCCCCGCGTGATGGTAGATGCCGCTTCGTTTGGCGGCCGTTGCGCACTATAAAAAAGGTCGGCGCGTTAGGAAAAATCTCCAGAACGGCGCGGGAAAATCCGGCAAAATAGTGATTTATTTTGCGCCGCGCCGATCCGGCTGATCAGCCCATGCCGCCAATCTCCACCATACCGACACCGCTGCCGTACCAGGCCGCCGAGATGTTCCGCCTGATGGCGGAGGGGATCAAGGAATGTGCCATCTTCCTGATGGACGCGCGCGGCCTCATCACCAGCTGGAACCGCGCGGCCCAGGTCATGAAGGGGTACCGCGCCGACGAGGCGATCGGCCAGCACCTGTCGCTGCTGTACCGCGACGAGGACCGGCTGAGCGGCTGGGCCGAGCATAATCTGGACGAGGCCGCCAAGCGCGGCTTCTTCAGCGAGGAAACCTGGCGCCGCAGAAAAGACGGCAGCCTGTTCTGGGCGCACATCGCGCTGACCGGGCTGCGCGACGAGCGCGGCCAGCTGATCGGTTTTTCCAAGGTCACGATGGACCTGACGCGGCACAAGCTGCTGGATGAATGCCTCGGCGAGAAGGAGGAAAGCCGCCGCATCATGAACGCCGCCAACGCCGGCACGTGGAAATGGCACCCCGTCAGCCGCCGCCTGGCGTTGTCGCCCGCGCTCAAGCAATTGCTCGGCTACGACGCCAACGACGCGGCGTCCGACGCCGGCGACTGGCGCGCGCTGGTCGAC
>DATMSN010000836.1:0-5029 GCA_035565375.1 Duganella sp.
CCAGGCCGCAGGTGGTGGTGGTCGGCGGCGGCTACGGCGGCGCCACCGCCGCCCGCTACGTGCGCATGTGGAGCGAAGGCGCGATCGACGTCACGCTGATCGAACCGGATGCCGGTTTCATCTCCTGCCCTTTATCGAACCTGGTACTGGGCGGCTCGCGCCGCATCGCCGATCTGACCTTGTCGCACGACGCGCTGGCCGGCAAACACGGCGTGCGCATCCTGCGCGATACGGTGACGGCCATCGACGCGGACAAACGCACGCTGGCGCTGGCCGGCGGCCGGACGCTGTCCTACGACCGCCTGATCGTGTCGCCCGGCGTGGAGTTCATGTGGGACCAGTTGCCCGGCATGCTGAAGCCCGGCGCGCGCGACGCGGTGCTGCATGCGTGGAAGGCGGGCGCGCAGACGGTCGCCCTGCGCGCGCAGCTGGAGGCGATGCCCGATGGCGGGGTGTTCGCGATGACCATACCGCCGGCGCCTTATCGTTGTCCGCCGGGGCCGTATGAGCGGGCCTCGCAGATCGCGTTTTATTTCAGCCGCTTCAAGCCGAAATCGAAGGTGCTGATCCTCGACGCCAATGACGATGTGGTGTCCAAAGGGCCGCTGTTCAAGAAGGTTTGGAAGGAGCGCTATGGCGGGATTATCGAATACCGGCCGTCGTTTCGCACCGCCGATATCGATGCGGCCGCGCGGACGGCGGTGTCGGAGCTGGGCGATCGGGTACGGGCCGACGTGCTCAATGTGATACCGCCGCAGCGAGCCGGGGCGATCGCGGTGCGAAGCGGTTTGGCGAATGCCAACGGGCGGTGGTGCGGGGTGGATTTCCTTAGCTTCGAATCGACGCGGGCGAAGAATATCCACGTTCTCGGGGATGCGATTCAGGTGTCGCCGCTGATGCCCAAGTCGGCGCACATGGCGAACCAGCACGCCAAGGTGTGCGCCGCCGCCGTGGTGGACCTGCTCGACGGCCGGGCGCCCGATCCGCATCCGATGCTGACCAATACCTGCTATAGCTTTGTTTCGGATACGGAGGTGATTCATGTCGCTTCCGTGCATGCCTATAGCGCGGAGCGGAAGACGTTGTTGGTGGTGTCCGGCTCGGGCGGCGTGTCGACGGGACCCAGCGCGCTCGAGGGCGAGTACGCGATGAATTGGGCGCGGAATATCTGGGCCGATACCTTGGGCGCCTGAATGCCCTCGGTCGCGTGAATACCACGTGTTCCACGAGGGATCTACCGGTACCGCGCCAGGATCTGGTCGATGCTGCCGTCCTTGAGCATGGTTTCGATGACACTGTTGACTTGTTCGAACGGCACCTGCGACTTGCGCGAGAACGCGCATTGCGCCTTGAAGTTGATGAACACCAGCTCCGGACGCAAATGCAGCGCCGGATACTGGCGCTGCAGGTAGGACATCGTGGTCTCGCCGATGACGGCATATTGCGTCTTGCCGGCCAGGATCTGCTGGATATTCTGCTCGATCGTGAGCGCGTCGACCCGGGTGAAACCCTTGCCCAGCACCTGCTCGATGCGCGGGTAGCGGTAGCCGGCCACCGTGCCGACCGGCTTGTTGCGCAAGGCCCGCAGCGAGCCGACCGTCGGCGCGTCGCCCCGGGCGACCACCATTTCGGTGTCCGGCAGCAGCGGCGTGCTCCAGTGGTAGTCGCCGTCGATCCAGAACGGCATCACGTAGCACATGCCGTCGGCGCGGCCGCTGCTCAAGGTGTGCTTGACGCCCGGCACGTCGACGCTGATGTAGACCGGCCGCCGGCCCAGCCGCCTGGCCATGGCGTCGCCCAGGTCCTTGAGGATGCCGCCGGTGAGGATGCCGTTCTCGAAGCGCACGATCGGCATGGCCTGGTCCAGCGGCGCGATCATGATGAAGTCCCCGGGCGCGGCGTGCACGGTGGTCGAGGCGCATAGCGGCAAGATCGTCAGCAACGTGGCCACTATGCGCTGGGCGGTTTTCGGCATGTCCGGTTATCCAGGAGGAGGAAATTCCCCCATTATAAGGCGGACACGACCGCTTCAGGACGTCATGCGGTCCCATCCTTCCCGGACCGCCGCCTTGAACTTGTCCCACGCCGATTGCGGATGGCTGCTTTCCCAGTGGCGGCGCAGCTCGGGTTCGACGTCGTTCCACGGCCGGCCCTGGTAGGAGGCGCTCGACCTCATCGACGAGCCGTAGCGGTAGGCCGGGTCGTAGTCCTCGTAGCGGCCGCCGGCGCTGGCGTAGTTGCTTTGCCAGTGCGTGCGGAAGTGTGTGTCGAGGTCGGGCGCGAGCTGCTCGACCTCGACCTTGGTGCTGCGCACGGACTGATAGACGCGCACGCCGCCGCGCTGCACGGTGCGTTTGCCGACCTTCGGTTCCTCCTGGATGACGGGGATCGCCTGTTCTTCCGTGCGTTGCATCGAGCCCGACGCGGCGGCCTGCGCGCCTTGCGCCGTGCCCGCGGCGGCCGTCCACGCGTCCTGCATCGAGCCGCCGGCGCCGGACTGCGCGCCCTGGGATGCGCTTTGGTAGGCTTGCGGTGGCGGCGTCTGCCCCGCCAGGTCCGGCTGCTCATCGACGTTGAGCGGGCCGAAGCCCTCGATGATGTCGGTGGCCCGTTCGATTTCGTCGTCGGTGTTGACATTGATCGTCAGCACGGTGTTGCCGCGGTTGATGGCGCCGCGGTAGAGCTGTTTGTCGGCGTGGTCGTCGGTGCCGAACAGGTTGCTGAAAAAATGCATGATGCCGCCGCCGGTGCTGTCGTCGGTGCCGGGCTGTGTCTGCGTGCCGGTGCCTGAGGCCAACCGCACGGAGTCGCTGCTGAAACCTGCGTTGAGCAGTTCTGTCTTGGCGCGCTCGGCGTCGGCGCGGTATTCGAATACTGCCGCCAGTGTGTGTGCCATGGTTGCTTCCTTGGTGAGAGTGAATGGAGGTTGCCCGCCGTTTCCGCCGTCGAAGCGCTCGACCGGCACGTGCCGGACATCGAGTTCGTCGTGCCATAGGGTGGGATCGACCTGGTGCGGATGGCTGCGCACGCGCCTGTGCAAGGTGCGCCGGCGCTTGCAACGGGATAGCCAGTCTACGTCGGCAGCGCGCGGGCCAGCGCCCGTTTGCCGGTCAGAAAATCGCGGCTTGATTTTCCTGTTGGCAAGCGGGCGCTGACTTCCTCGCTTACAACGTAAACTGAATTTTGCAATCGACCCCATGCGTTTAACCGAGGAGCTCATCATGACCCATACATTGGCAGCCGTATTTGAAACCCGCGCCGAGGCCACCAAGGCTCAAGAAGAACTGATCCTGAATGGCTTCGATGGCGGCAGCATCCAGATCACCGATTCCGGCAGCGCGGCCGGCAGGGCGCGCATCGACGACGACGCTTCGATCCTGGGCAACATCAAGCAGATGTTCAGCGACCTGATCGGCAGGGAGCACGCCGACCGCCACGTCTACGCCGAGGCGTTGAACCGCGGCCACGCGGTGCTGACCATCGAGACCGAGGACATGGACAAGGCCGACCTGGCCGCCGACATCGTCGAGGACTTCAACCCGATCGACATCGACGAGCATGAGACGATGTGGCGCGCCAGCGGCTGGACCGGCGCGGAAATCCTGCGCAGCGGCACCGGCATGCAGCAGACCACGGTGGGCGCGCTGCAAAGCGCCCCCGAGCCGCACGGCATCCGTCCGCGCGAGGAGGCGGTCGAGTTCGTGCGTTCCGAGCAGGGGCAGCTGACGCAGGGTTCGCTGCAACGCGGTGAGGTGATCTCGCCCGACGGCCCGTTCGCCGGCGATCCGCTGGCCGAGGGGCAGCGCACCGTGCAGCGCAGCGGCATGCGCATCTATCCGCGCGATGTCGGCGCCGGGCCGAACCAGGACAGTCTGGACATCCTGCGCGGGGACCGGAGTGCGGACGGCGAAGAGTATTTCCGCTCGCATTGGGAGAAGACGTACACCGGCGGCACGTATCAGGAATATAACCCGGCGTATTTATATGGCGAGTCGATGGCCGGCAGCCCGGCGTATCAGGACAAGCCGTGGGAACACGCCGAGCCGGAGTTGCGCACGACCTGGGAGAACACCTATCCGCAGTCGAGCTGGGAGAAGTTCAAGGAGGCGGTGCGGGCCGGGTGGGAGCGTGTGACCAGGTAAGCGCGGCTTTAAATAATGTTGGCCAGGCGATGTCCCAGCCGATGCGCTCCTGCTCCAGTCTTAGCGATTGTCCCCAGGTGTTTTTGCGCAGCGCGGTGTAGACGGCGCGTTCTTCCGCCGTCAACGTGGAAAAATCATCGGCCGCGTGCTGCGTTCTTTCCTCCGTCCACAGCGTTGAAAACTGCAACATTGTCGCTTCGTCCATCATCACGGACACCAGGTGGGGGAAGCGGCCGCGCGCCTGATGCAGGATGGCGTAGCCGTGGGTGTCGATATCGCCCCAATACAAGCAGGCCGCGTTATTGATCCACGACACAGCGGCCAACGCCTCGACCGCGTAACCCAGCCCCATGAAAGCCACCGCGCCGGGCAAATCCTCCAGCGCCAGCCCGGTCTGCAGATTTTCGACGATGATGACGGTTGCCGGCTGCCACGGAATGCCGGCCAGCGCCTCCACCGGCGCGCTGATATCTCCCAATCCACCCACAACCGCCCGCAGCGCCGGATCGAGCACCCGCATGCGCACCAGCGACGGCGCGCGCTTGAGGCCGCACAACTGGTGGAAATCCTTGCCGCCACCTTCGCCACCGGCCGACGCGGCGACCAGCTCCGCCACCACCGCCTTGCGCGGCTCCAGCCATTTGCTGTCCATGCCCGCCAGCGGGATCTGTCGCGGATAAAGACCGGAATCCGGATGCTCGCCCAGCCACGCCAACAGATCAAGCAAGCGTTGGAAGTCGGCATCGGAATAATCGGCCAGCACGTCGTAGTGTCGCGCCAGCGCCGGGTGGAGCGCGCTCGTTTGCGTGTAGCGCGCGAGGGCGCGGCGCCATCGGTCCCGCTCGCCGATCCAGGCCGTGGCCTGCTCCGGCCCATGCAACACCAGC
>DATMSN010000837.1:0-2988 GCA_035565375.1 Duganella sp.
GTCTCCGGCAGCTGCCGGTTCTGCTTGACCTGGGCGCCCTGGGCGCCGACGGTGGCGCGGCCGTCGACCCAGTCCGACGCGTCCAGGCGGGCGCGCATGGCGGCCACCTGTTCGCGGCTCAACACGCCGGGGATGTGCAGCATCATGATCGAAACTCCTGGTCTGAAAAGACGAAAGCCCCGCCGGTGCGGGCGGGGCCGGACAAATAAGGCTAAAGCGCCGTCTACCTGGAACGCGTTAGAACTTGATGTTGGCCGTCAGGCTGGCCGAGCGCGGCGTGCCCGGCGTGTAACGGTAGCCCGACTTGTTGATCGCCGCAGCGTACTCCTTGTCGGCCAGGTTGTACACGTTCAGGCGCAGGTCGACGTGCTTGTTGACCGGGTACGACGCCATGGCGTCGGCCACCCAGTACGAATCGACATAGGCCGGCGTGCCGACGGCGCCGTCGGTGCCGCGCAGCAGCTTGCCGGCGTAGCGCACGCCGCCGCCGATCTGCAGGCCGAACGGCAAGGTGTACGCGGTCCACGACGTGAACGCCTGTTTCGGCGTGTAGCTCAGCTGGTTCTCGCCGCTGGCGGTCACCACCTTGCCCTGCTCGACCTTGGTCGACATGCGGGTGTAGCCGGCGCTGACGATCCAGCCGCGGGCGAGCTCGCCGGTCACGCCCAGCTCGATGCCCTGGACGCGCTTCTTGCCGTTCTGGTAGTAGACCGCCGGGTTGGTCGGATCGACCTCGACCTCGTTCTTGACGTCGGTGCGGTACAGCGCGGCCGACAGCGACAGCTTTTGCTTGAGCAGGTCCCACTTGCCGCCCAGCTCGTAGTTGGTGGTTTCCTGCGGATCGTAGTTGACGTTGGCGCTGCTGTTGGCCGCCGCGCTCAGCGAGAAGTTGGTGCCGCCCGGCGGCGATTTCGACGTCGCCACCAGGCCGTAGACGCTGCTCTCGGGCGTGAGCTTGTACAGCGCCGACAGCTTGCCGTTGAGCAGGTTGTCGCTCTTCTTGAGCGAGGTCGGAATCTTGGTGCCGACCGGCAGCGGCTGCACCGCCGGCGGCGTCACCGCCGCCTGCAGCGCGACGGCGTTGTAGTCGGTGGTGTAGTGGTCGAGGCGCACGCCGCCGTTCAGGATCCACTTGTCGCCGAGCTTGATGGTGTCGAACACGTAGGCGCTCTGGGTGTCGGTGCTGCCGTGGCTTTCCGCGCCGTTGCGGGCGTAGGTCAGGTTGAACCACAGCGACGGATCCGGATGGTAGATGCTGCTGACCGGCAGGCTGGTGCCGTTGGTGGCCGCCCAGCCGTAGGTGGTCTGCTTCTCGGTGGTGATCTCGACGCCGCCGACCAGCGTGTGCTTGAGCGCGCCGGTGGCGAACTCGCCGGTGGCGGTGGTCTGGTTGGTGAAGATCTTGTTGGTCGCGTCGCGGAACGTCAGGTTGGTGCGGCGCAGCTGCCAGCTGGCCGGATCGCTGGTGGGCAGCACCAGGTTGGCGGCGGTGGCCATGAACGAGGTCAGCAGATATTCCTGATCGGTCTTGCCGAAGCGGGTGGTGTTCTGCAGCTTGATGCCGTTGGCGAAGTCGTGCTCGATGCGCACGGTGGCCATGTCGGCGGTGACGTCGTCGTGGTCGTAGGTGGAACCGTAGAAGTTGCCCGGGTCGACCCGCGGCGCGCTGTTGAGCGGCGCCAGGCGGATGCGCTCGGCGGCGATGAAGGCCGGCGTGCCGGTGGCCGGCACCGGCGCGCTGTAGCCGGGCATGCCGATGGTCAGCACGCCGCCGTCCGGAATGTTGTCCTGCTTGACGTGCAGGTAGTTCAGGTAGACGCGGGTCGGGCCGTTCAGGCCGAACGCCACCGACGGCGCCACCGCCCAGCGCTTGTTCTTGACGACGTCGCGCGCCGGGTTGCCGCTGTCCTGGTCGAGCAGGTTGACGCGCAGGGCGGTGCCGCTGTCGGCGTCGAGCACCTGGTTGAGGTCGGCCGTGGCGCGCTTTTGCTTGCCGCTGCCGACGGTGACCGAGCCGAGGTAGGCGTTTTCCTGCAACGGCTGCTTGCTGACCAGGTTGATCGAACCGGTCGGCGAGCTGCGGCCGTTGTCGGTGCCGGCCGGGCCCTTGAGCACGTCGATCTGTTCGATGTTGAAGGTGTCGCGCGAGATCGCGCCGACGTCGCGCACGCCGTCGACGTAGATGCTGCCGGAGGCGTCGAAGCCGCGCATGAAGATGGCGTCGCCGGTGTTGGTGCTGCCGTTCTCGCCGAGGAAGAAGGCGCCCACGCCGGGCGTGTTGCGCAGCGCCTCGGTCAGCGTGACGGCGCCCTGCTGTTCGATCAGTTCCTTCTTGATGACGGTGATGGTCTGGGCGGTGTCGACCAGCTTTTCGGTGTACTTGACGGACGAGGCCTTGTCGGCCTTGATGCCCTCGGCGCTGCCCTGCACCTTGACCTCGGCCATGGTTTGCTGCGCGCCGGCGACCACCACCGGTTCGGCGGCGGCGTCGGCCGCGTGGGCGGCGACCGGGAGCAGCATCACGGCCAGCGCCGCGCTCATGTGTTGGTTGAAACGCGATTGCGCGTGTTTGCGACTCTTGATCATTGCTATTCTTTCATCCAAATCGAAGGGCGGCGGCTGCGGTCCGCGTCGAGGCGCGTCTGGCTGCCGGCGAATCTTTACAAATTTGTGAGAGTGTAACAATAATCGTGTTAAACGTAAATGCGAATTGTTATCAATACTATTCACGCGATAACAAAATGCAACGGATCGACGGGGAGGCAGGTAGGCGGATCAGGCGGCGGAACGCCGTAATCCGCCATCGATACGTGAGGTGGAAGGCGCTTAATTCGCGTCGGCCGGCAGCCCCGCCAGCCAGGCGCGCGCCTCGGTCAGCGTTTGTTCGAGCTCGGCGCGCACGGCGTCGAAGCATTGCGCCAGCTCGGCGTCGCGCTGCTCGTTGATGGCCGTTTCGGCGTCGATGGTGGCCTGGATCAGGCGCCGGGC
>DATMSN010000838.1:0-2687 GCA_035565375.1 Duganella sp.
GTGCGCGGCGTTGACCGCGCAGTCGGCGCCGGTCTTGGCGGCGGTCCAGGTGCCGGCGGTCAGCGGCGTGCCGCTGTCCATCGAATACAAACCCAGTTTGGCGCAAAAGTTATCCGGCTCGATGTCGTCGCGCAGCGTGCGCACCGGCCAGACGGCTGGAAAGGCATCCTTTTGCGCGTTGGCCGGATCGAGCGCCAGCCATTCGCTCCAGGCGGTGCGCAGAAAGTGCAGATAGCGCGGCGTGTGGATGCGTTCGAGCGACATCAACGGCACGCCCTGCGGCGTGACGATGCGGCCAAGGCCGCGCCGGCCCAGCTCCGCCAGCACAGAGTCGGCCCGCTCCGGTTTTTCGAAGCACGGCACCATCTCGCCGCGAAAAATCTCGTAGCGCCCCCGGTGCTGGGCATGCAGCTCGTTGTAGAAGGTCAGCACGGGCGTCTCGATGGTGGCGGTCTAGTCGCAGTCGTGGCTACTGTGGCACAGATTGCTGGCGCGGTAGGCGGCGACGTAGTCGTCGAAGCTGGTTTGCGGGGCGGCTTCCATCTCGGCCTGTTCGGCCAGCGAGGCGGCGGCCAGGCCGTCGAAATACGCCACTTCGTCGGCGCTCGGCGGATGGCCGCGGAAGTAGGCGGCGTGCTTTTCGCTCTGCGCCAGGCCGAAGGCGGCGAACGATTTGCCGTTGGCCTGAATCGTCGCCAGCACCTTGGCCGACGGCGTCAGGCTGGCGTCGGCCAGCTTGGCCGCCTGGGATTTCATCGCGTCGGCATGGGCGCTGTCGCCGCGCAGCGAGTCCAGCAGCTCGGCCGCCGGGCGGATACGTTCGAGCAGTTCGGCGCCCCAGCTTTGCAAGCCGATGTCGCCGTCGTCGCTGGTCAGCATCAGGCCCGGACGGCGGCCTTCCTTGACGGTGCGGGCGAAGTTGCGGGTGTGGCGCAGGCTCTCCTCCGGCGAAATCGCCGGGCTTTCCTCCAGCGCGCAAAACAGCAGGAAGGCGTCGAGGAAGCGGCCCGCTTCGACGCTGATGCCGACCGGTTCGAACGGGTCGACGTCCATGCAGCGCACCTCGATGTACTGCACGCCGCGCGCGCACAGCGCCTGGATCGGCCGTTCGCCGGTCTGGATCACGCGCTTGGGGCGGATGGTGGAGTAGTACTCGTTTTCGATCTGCAGCACGTTGGTGCTGAGCTGTATCCATTCGCCATCGCGCTTGGTGCCCAGTTCCGCGTACGGCGCGTACGGCTGGTTGACGGCCATGGTCAGCGCGGCGACATAGCTGTCCAAACAGTTCTCGTGCGGGCTCAGGCCCGATTGCGCATCGTTCTGGTAACCGAGGTCGCTCATGCGCAGGCTGGTGGCGTAGGGCAGGTACAGCGTGTCCCCGGACAGCGTTTCGAGCTTGTGCGGACGGCCGCGCAAAAAGCCGGTCGACAGCACCGGCGAGGCGCCGAACAGGTACATCAACAGCCAGCTATAGCGGCGGAAGTTGCGGATGGTCGCCAGGTAGGCTTCCGACTGATAGCCCTTTTTCGACAGCCGCTTTTCGGCGGGCTCGTTCTCCGCCAGCACGCGCCACAGGCGTTCGTCCAGCGAGTAGTTGTAGTGGATTCCGGCGATGCACTGCATCGCTTTACCGTAGCGCAGCGCCAGGCCGCGGCGGTACACGTGTTTGAGCGTGCCCAGATTGGACGTGCCGTACCAGGCGATCGCGATGTCTTCTTCGCCCGGCAGCTGGCAGGGCATCGATTGGCTCCACAGCAGTTCGTCGCCCAATTTGCTGTAGGCGTAGCGGTGGATGCCGTCGAGCTTTTCGATGGTGGTGGCGATGTCCGCCTCGGCCGGGGTGATGAACTCCAGCAGCGCCTCGGCGTAGTCGGTGGTGATTTGCGGATGCGTCAGGGCCGAACCCATGGCCACCGGATGCGGTGTGGCGGCCAGGTGGCCGTGCCGGTCAACCCGCAGCGTTTCGCGCTCGATGCCACGCAAGCCACCCAGCACCGCGCGGTGCTCCGGCTTGGCCAGCAGTGCCAGGCGGCGAGTCAGTAGATTGGACAATTGGATCTTCCTTTCGTGTTGCATCAAACAAACTGTGAGGTGCGAGATTAACCGAAAACGGACAAACGCGTCGGCGTGGCCAAAACTTGGCCGTCCTCGTGGAGACACGTAGCATGCGCCGCAATCAATATGTCGCTTGCTAGTTTAACAAATAGTTTGGGAGGAGGCGCAAAGCCACGATAGTCCGGGCACGGGCCGCTTGTCAGTGCGCCCGCGCACCGGTCACGCGCTCGATGCCGGCCAGGTCGGTCCAGCTTTGCACGTCGGTGTAACCTTGTTCGGTTAACAACTGCCGCACGGCGGCCGACTGGTCGTAGCCGTGCTCCATCAGCAGCCAGCCCTTGGGCTTGAGGCGCGCTCCGGCGCCGGCGATGATGATGCGCAGCGCCGACAGGCCGTCGGCGTGGTCGGTCAGCGCGTCCACCGGTTCGTAGCGCAAATCGCCCTCGGACAGGTGGCGGTCGCCGCTGGCGATGTATGGCGGGTTGGAGGCGATGACGTCGAACGGCGGCAGGCCGTCCAGCGCCGCGTACCAGTCGCTTTGCAGGAAAGTGACGCGGGCGCCGTTGGCGGCGGCGTTGCGGCGCGCCACGGCCAGCGCCTCCGGACTGACATCGAGGGCGGTGACGTCGGCG
>DATMSN010000839.1:0-4379 GCA_035565375.1 Duganella sp.
GGTGCAGCGCGCCGATGCCGCCGGTGTGCGCCGGCTCGACGGCGTGCGCTTCGTGGTGCGGGTCGGCCCGGCGCTCGGTCTGATGGGCACCCTGATCCCGATGGGTATTTCGCTGGCGGGGCTGGCCCAGGGCAATCTGCCGAAGATGGCCGAATCGATGACCACCGCGTTCACCGCGACCGTGGTCGGTCTGGCATGCAGCGTGTGCGCCTACGTTCTGAGCCTGGTGCGCGAACATTGGCTGCGCAGCGACCTGACCGACATCGCCTACGCCGCCGAAGCGATGCTGACGACGCACGGACACAAGCCGCACCTGATGCGCGTGGAGGCCTGAGATGCGATTTATGAACCGCCACCGCTACAGCCGCATCGGCGAGCACACCGAGGATCCATTGGCCGGCGTCGCCAACCTGTTCGACGCCAGCATTGTCTTCATCGTCGCCATGATGCTGGCGCTGTTCTCGGCCTGGAATATGATGGACCTGCTGGACCCGAATTCGGAAGTCACGATCGCCAAGAAGAGCGCCGATGGCCGCGTCGAGGTGCTGACCAAGAAGGGCGCCGAGATCTCGGTGAGCCGCGTCAGCGACAAGCCGCTGTCCGGCGCCGGCAAACGCCTGGGCACCGCCTACCAGCTGCCGGACGGGAAGGTCGTGTATGTACCCGAATAAACGCTTTGGAACTCTGGAAGTCGTTTTACTGCTGCTGATCTCATTCTTCATCGTCGGTTACGTGCACTCGGCGCAGGCGCCGCGCACCCTGGCGCTGATGCTGGGCGATGTCGAATCGCGGCCCGCCGTGCTGGCGGTGCGCGGCTTGCAGGCGGAATTGAAAGCGCTGAATGTCGTCATCCGCATCATTCCCGCCAACGGCATGACGGCGGCCGACCGCAGTGCCCTGGCCAGCGCCGATGTGGCGGTGGTCAACGCCAAGGGGCGGTTGGCGATGGCGGGATTGACGGAGGAACTGCGCGCGCTGCGCAAGGCGCGGCATCCGGTGTTCGCTGTCGGCGGCGCCATCGACGACAGCATGCGCGAGTTGGGCGTGCAGGACGACAAGGCTATCCAGCACTATCACAGCGAGGGCGGCATCGAGAACATGGGCAACCTGCTGCGTTACATCCTGCGTAACCAGTTCGGCGCGACCTTGACGGTGGCGCCGGTGCGCGCGATGCCGGACGTCGGCCTGTACGACGTGACGGCCAACCGCACCTACGGCAGCTACGAGCACTATTTGCAGGGCTATGCCAACTACAAGACCGGCGCGCCGTGGATCGCCGTGCCGTTCTACCGCGCCAGCCTGGTGGCGGGACAAACCTTGCCGCTGGCGGCCATCGTCGCGCGGCTCGAGGCGGGCGGTTACAACGTGCTGCCGGTGTTCGGCTATCCTTACGACATGCCGCTGCGCTTCCTGCTCGACGAAAACGGCAAGAGCCGCGTCGACCTGATCGTCGCGCTGGGCATGAAGGTCGGCGGAACCGCCAACACCGGCGCGCTGCTCGACAAGATCGGCGTCCCGGCGATCAACGCCATCACCCTGAGCCAGCACACGGCGGCGCAGTGGCGCGAATCGAAGATCGGCCTCGATATCATCGAGCGCACCTGGCAACTGGCCGGCGCCGAGGTGGCGGGGCTGATACAGCCGACCGTGGTCGCCAGCCGCGAGCGCATCAGCGACGCGCAAACCGGCCTGGCCTACGTCGAGGAGACGCCGATCGCCGAGCGCATCGAGCGCCTCAACGAGCGCGTGGCCGCCTGGCTGGCCTTGCGCCAGAAGGCCAATGGCGACAAGCGTATCGCCATGATCTACTTTAACTACCCGCACGGCTCGGAGACGATAGGCGCGGCGTACCTGAACGTGCTGCCGGAGAGTCTGTGGCAAATCGTCCAGCGCCTCAAGCGCGACGGCTATCAGACCGGCGACGCGCTGCCGGCCGGCGAGGCCGAGCTGCAAGGCGAGATCCAGCAGTGGGGAAATTACCCCGGCAAGTCCAAGGGCGACTACATGGCGGGCCTGAAGCATTTGGCCGAAAGCGGCCAGGCGCTGCTGGTGCCGCTGTCCGACTACCAGGCGTGGTTCGCGAAACTGCCGCAAGCGCTGCGCGACTCCATCCTGGCGTCGTGGGGCAAGCCGGAAAGCGCGCCGGTGCTGTGGCGCGACGCCAAGGGCGGACAGTTTTTCGTCTATCCGGCGCGCCGCTTCGGCAACGTGCTGATGGCGCCGCAGCCCGGCCGCGCGTGGGAGCAGAACCTGGAGAAGCTGCACAACGAGGTGAGCATGCCGCCGAGCCACGAGTACATCGCCTTCTATCTGTGGCTGCAAAAAAGCTTCCAGGCCAACGCCGTGATGCACATCGGTACCCACGGCACGCAGGAATGGCTGACCGGTAAGGAGGCCGGCCTGTCCGAGGACGATCCGACCGAGGCGCTGATCGGCGCCATGCCGAACATCTACCCGTACGTGATGGACGATGTGGGCGAGGGCATACAGGCCAAGCGTCGCGGCATGGCGACGATCATCGACCATATGACGCCGCCGTTCGATATCGCCGGCCTCAATCCCGACCTGCGCGAACTCGGCGCGCTGCTGAACGATTACCGCGTGGCCGAGCAAAAAAGCCCGCTGCTGGCGCGCAGCCACCTGGTGGCGTTGAACCGCATCGCGGCCAGGAGCGGCGTGTTGAAGGACATGAAAAAGACCGGACTCAAAACCGAAGCCGACATGGAGGCGCTGGAAGAGTATCTGGACGACACCGGCAACAAGCTGACGCCGTTCGGCCTGCACACCTTCGGCGTGGCGCCGACCAGGGTGCTGCGCAACGCCACCGCGCGCGCGGTCGTCAGCCTCGATACCGGCGCCACGGCCGAACAGAAGAGCAAACGCGTGGCGCAACTGGAAAACGATATCGAGCGCAGCGCGGCGTTGGAGCTGGACCGCCTGATGGACGCGCTGTCCGGGCGCTACATCCCGACCGGCGCCAGCGCGGACCTGGTGCGCAACCCGGACGCGCTGCCGACGGGGCGCAATTTTTTCGGCCTCGATCCGTCGCGCATTCCGAGCAAGACCACCTACGAGGCGGGCGCGAAACTGGCGCAACAGCTGGTGGACGACTACCGCAAGCGCCACGGCGTCTATCCGGACAAGTTGAGCATGAACCTGTGGGGCGTGGAGACCTCGCGCCACGAAGGCATCATGGAGGCGCAGGCGATGTCGCTGATGGGCGTGCGCCCGACCTGGGATGAACGCGGCCGCGTCACCGGCGTCGAGGCGCTGACCCGCAAGGAGCTGGGTCGTCCGCGCGTCGATGTCACCCTGATTTCGTCGGGCCTGTTCCGCGACCTGTTCGGCAATCTGCTGGCGCTGATGGACAAGGCGGCGCAGCTGGCGCAGCGACAGGACGATCTGGGCGCCGCCGCCGACACCGGACCGTCGGGCAATGTGATGCAGGAGCACAGCCGCAAGACCGCCGCCGTGATGCAGGCGAACGGCATCTCCGCCGACGAGGCGCGGCGCATGGCGTCGGTGCGTATCTTCGGCGTGCCGAGCGGCGCCTACGGCACGCAGATCGAAAAGCTGATCCCGCTGACGAACGCATGGAAGAATGAAAAGGAAGTGGCGGACGTGTTCATCAACCGCATGAGCCATCCGTTCGGCGCCGGCTACTGGGGCGACGACAAGGCCGATCCCGTTCAGCGGCGCGAATTGTTCAAGCAGGCCATCAGCGGCAGCAAGATCGGACTGCACAGCCGCTCCAGCAATCTGTTCGCGACCTTGGACAACGACGACTTCTTCCAATATTTGGGCGGCACCGCCATGGCGATTCGCAGCGTGGACGGCAAGACGCCCGAAGTGGTGGTCAGCGATTTGTCCAACCCGCGCAAGCCGGGCCACAAGACGCTGGAGCAGTATATGGGGCAGGAAATGCAGTCGCGTTACCTGAATCCCAAGTGGGCCGATTCGATGCTGAAGGAAGGCTATTCCGGCGCGCGCTACATCAACCGCGTGGTCGATTATTTGTGGGCCTGGCAGGTGACGGTGCCGGAGGTGGTCGATAGCGGCAAATGGCAGCGCATGTACGACACCTACGTGGCAGATCGCCATGGCTTGAAGGTGCGCGAGCGTTTCGCCGCCAGCGGCAATTTGCGCGCCTATCAGGCCGTGACCGACCGCATGCTGAGCGCCATCGAACGTGGATACTGGCAGCCGGGCGGCGAGGTGCGCGAGAAGCTCGCGCAGCAAAACGCGCGGGCGATCAGGGAAGCCGGCGTCGCGTGCAGCGCCGACTCGTGCAGCAAGGCGACGCTGAAGATCGCGCCGGAGTTCACCGGCCAGTTCGTGCCCAACGTGGGCTCCAATCCGGCGATCGCGCGTGGGGCGGC
>DATMSN010000840.1:0-7334 GCA_035565375.1 Duganella sp.
CGTCCGCCTCGGCGTCGGCCCCCGTTCCGCTCAAGCGAGTGTTGCCAAAATTAAAATATAAAAAGGAAAAGCCGGTCGAACGTCCGCCGAACTACGTCGCCTGGGGCGTCGGCGCGTTAGGCGTGCTGTTGCTCGCCGGCGCCGGCCTGCTGTATCTGCGCCGCAAAAAATCCGGCGCCGCGCCGCTGAAGATCTGGCAAGGCTTCCGCCGGAAAAAGCCGGTCGAACCCGGGGCCGAACCCCAGCCGGCCCAGCCGCTGCATGAAGTGACGCCGGAATCAATAATGCAATAGTCATAAGCTTATAACCTCAGCTTTGCCTGCGGTCCTTCGTTCTGGGTTATAGTATTCGACGCTTTTTGCACGCCATACCCATTTTGAAAGAGCCCCATGACCGCAGCAGATCTCCCGTCCCAGTACCAGGAGCAGTACCAAGCCTTCAAACAACTCGGCCTTAAACTGGATATGTCGCGTGGCAAGCCAGCGCCCGAGCAACTTGATCTGTCCAACGCGCTGACCGAAGCGCTGGGCGGCTACAAGGCCGCCGACGGCACCGATTGCCGCAACTACGGCGGCACCATCGGCCTGCCGGAAGCGCGCGAGCTGTTCGGCAAACTGCTGGACGTGCCGGCCGCCCAGGTCGTGGTCGACAGCAGCGCCAGCCTGTCGCTGATGCACGACGTCATCATCTACAGCCTGCTCAACGGCACGCCGGGCAACGCGCCGTGGGTGCGCGAGCCGGTGACGTTCCTGTGCCCGGTGCCGGGCTACGACCGCCACTTCGCCATCTGCGAAGCGCGCGGCATCAAGATGATCAACATTCCGATGACCGAAGACGGCCTGGACATGGACCTGGTCGAAAAGCTGGTGGCCGAGGACGCCAGCATCAAGGGCATGTGGTGTGTGCCGAAGTACAGCAACCCGGGTGGCGTGGTGTATTCGGACGAAGTGGTCGGCCGCCTGGCCGCGATGAAAACCGCCGCCCCGGACTTCCGCCTGATGTGGGACGACGCCTACCGCTTCCATCACCTGAGCGAGAAAAAGCCGGTGGTGGCCAACATCCTCGACGCCTGCGCCAAGGCCGGCAACCCGGACCGCGCGATCGTGTTCGCGTCGTCGTCGAAGATCAGCTGGGCCGGTTCGGGCGTGGCCGCGCTGGCCGCGTCGCCGGCCAACATCGCCTGGTGGACCAAGCATGCCGGCATCCGCAGCATCGGTCCGGACAAGATCAACCAACTGCGCCACGTGCGCCTGCTCAAGGACGTGGCCACCGTCGAAGCGTTGATGGAACAGCATCGCGCGCTGCTGCAGCCGAAGTTCGACGCGGTGCTGGCGCAGTTCGAGCAGTATCTGGGCGACGTGCCGGGCGTGTCGTGGACACGTCCGCTGGGCGGCTACTTCATCGATCTGGTCACGCCGCCGGGTTCGGCCAAGCGCACCGTGGCATTGGCCAAGGAGGCGGGCATCACGTTGACGCCGGCCGGCGCCGCTTTCCCGTACGGTAACGACCCGAAGGACAGCCACATCCGCATCGCCCCGAGTTTCCCGTCGCTGGACGAGATCACCAAGGCCGCGCAGGGCATCGCCTTGTCGCTGCGCGTGGCGTTGGCCGGCTGACAAGCAACTCCGGGGTCAGGTCCACCAATGCTACACGGGCCCGACTTCAGAATAAAAAAAGCGCCTTCGACGAGGCGCTTTTTTTGTTGGGCTGGCGGTTTTATTGACGCGCCATGCCTGGCACTTGATTCATCCATGGATCGGTGATGTCGCGGATTTCGCGGTCGTTGGCCAGGATCTGCTTGAGCAGGTCGATCTTGCGCAGGCGCGGGGCGCCGCTCAGCGCGGGGACGCCGGTGGCGACGGCGCGGGCCTCGGTGGCGCACCGGGTTTCCAATTGGCTCAGACCGTCCCAGTCGCCCAGGCGCGCGGCGGCGGCCATCTGCTTGCTCAAACCGGCAATGTTTTCGTACATCGAGAGGACTTCGGTAGAGGTCATATGCTCACCCAGGCTAGTTAACTTCGGTAAAACGGATTACCGCATGTCTAGATTAACGACGCCTTAAACGGGAACTTTAGGGTGATTTGAAAAAATATTTAAAAAAAGCGAAAAAAAACCGCCGTGCTCGGAAGCAGGCGGTTTTTGTTGCCGATACGGCAAGCCGGTCGATGCGATCGGCTTACTTGACCAGCTCCTCCAGACCTGCGCTGAGCTCGTCCGGTGATGGCATGTCGTCAATCAGCGCGTTGTCCTCCAGGCCCAGCTCCTCGGCCAGTTCGGTCGGATAGCAGGCGACGATTTCCTCGTCGTTCAGCTCGGCCTGCTCGACGCGCGCGCGCCACGCCGCCAGCGAAATGACGGCGGCCAGGCGATTGAGCTCGCCATTGTGATGCGGCTCCGGGAACGCCTCGATGGTCTCCGAGAAGGTCACCGGGAACTTCCAGCGCTTGGCCAGCTCCGCGCCGACGTCGGCGAAGGTGTAGCCGAACGAGCCCATCTCGGCGTCGAGGCGGCGCGCGTCCATCGGACCGGCGACCTTGTCGAGCGCGATCGCCTTCTCGGACATGGCCGAGTGCATCACCAACTGGCCGATCGCGTGCATCATGCCGATGGTGAAGGCGAGGTCGGTGTTTTCCTTGGTCTTCTTGGCGATCCACTTCGCCGACACGGCCGTGTGCAGGCTGTAGCGCCAGAATTGTTTGAGGTCGAGGCCGGGAACGGTCTTGAAACCGCTGACCAGGCCGGAGCTGATGACCAGGGTGCGGACGGTGACGAAGCCCAGCATCAACACCGCGTCCTCGACCGTGCCGATGCTGCGCGAGACGTGGTAGTAGGCCGAGTTGGCCAGGCGCAGCAGTTTGGCGCTCAGCACCGGATCGGTCGACAGTTTCTTGGCGATTTCCTCGGTCGACACGCTGGCCTTGTCGAAACTGCTGATCAATTCCTCGACGACCTTCGGCGCGGTGGGCAGCGCGGTCGGATTCTGGAACAAGGCGTCAAGTTTCATTTTTTATCTCCTCGGTGATGGGCGCGTTGCTATAGGCTAACTATATAGCGATTCCCTGAATGAAAGAAGCGATTTGATACCTGAGCGTATCTTTTCTGCCGTGTCGTTGCGCTACACTGGCGCCATGGAACCCGACCAAATCGAACAAATCACGCAGAAAACGCTGCAACATTACGAGCAGACGGCGCAGCAATTTTTCGCCGGCACGATCGACCACGACGTCAGCCAAAATATCGCCGCGCTGCTCGGCGCGATCGAGGCGCCGGCGCCGTACCGGCTGCTCGACCTGGGCTGCGGCCCGGGCCGCGATCTGAAAACCTTCCGCGAGATGGGGCACGAGGCGATCGGCGTTGACGGCTCGGCCCGCTTCGTGGAGATGGCGCGCGCCTACAGCGGTTGCGCGGCGTGGCGGCAGGACTTCATCCACCTCGATTTGCCGGCCGCGTATTTCGACGGCGTGTACGCCAACGCGTCGCTGTTCCACGTGCCGAGCGCGGCGTTGCCGGACGTGCTGCGGCGGCTGCACGCGGCGCTCAAGCGGGGCGGGGTGCTGTTCAGCTCGAACCCGCGCGGCGACAACCGCGAAGGCTGGAACGGCCCGCGCTACGGCAGCTACTACGATTATGACACCTGGGAGCGTTACTTGGTCGCGGCCGGCTTCGGCGCCGTCCGGCATTACTATCGGCCGAGCGGATTGCCGCGCGAGCAGCAGCCGTGGCTGGCCAGCGTATGGCGGAAAATTTGATTGATGCAAGCGTTCGCAAACGCACAGAGAGCTCGGCGGCTGAAGCCTATAGTGGATCCATCACACGGCGCCAAGTTGTGTGTCCTGTAGCTTCAACAACGATAAAGGAGTTCATCATGAACAAGGATCAAGTTAAGGGTACGGCGAAAGACATCGGCGGCAAAATCCAGGAAAAAGCGGGCGAACTGGTGGGCAGCTCGGAACAGCAGGCCAAGGGTCTGAACAAGCAAGCCGAAGGCAAAGTGCAAAAGGGTGTCGGCGACGCCAAGGAAGCGATCGACGACGTCGTCAAGGGCAACCGCAACTAAGTGCACGACCCGCGCCCCGGGCGCGCCACGGCGGCCATCCGCCGCATGAAAAAACAGCCGCATCAGCGGCTGTTTGCGTTTAGCCGGTTGCCCCTCAGGCGGCCACGCGGTTGGTCGACAGATCCCAGCCGCCGGCGGTGTTGCCGCCCGCGCCGCCGGAAATTTTTTGCTGCGTATAGCGCCACTTCACCTTCGAAAACTTCAGCGACACCTGCTCGGCCAGCACCTCGCCCTCCTGCACGCTGGGCGAGACGGTTCCGATCAACACGTTTTCCAGTTCGATTTCGTAATACTTGATACGCTCGCCCTGGCCGTCGGCGCGCATGAATTCGAACTTCGCCTTCGGAATGGTTTTGCCGGAAGAACAAGTTTGCAGCAGCACGGGCGACGCCAGGTCGGCCAGTTTAAGCAGGGTGATGTCCTGGTGTTCGCAACGCTCGGCGGTATGGCCGCCGCCGGTGGAGGCGGTGGCCGATTTCGGCTGGCTCACCGCCCAGCTGACCGACTTGCATTCAATCCAATCCTTGTGTTTTTCGTCTGCGGATTCGCCGCGAATCCCGTCGATTTGCAAATAGACGTCGATAGCCATAATTCCTCCTGGAATATAGTTGGAACGGCGCGAAACGCACCGCACCTGGCATTATCGAATAATCAACAAATCCAGCGCTTGTGGCCGCTCAAGCCGCACAAAAAAACTCCGGGGTCAGGTCCACCAATGCTACACGGCCCCGGCGCTAGCGACGGATCGCGCCGCCTACGCACCAGCTCGTGTAGAAATGGTGGACCTGACCCCGGAGTTGTTATTGCTGCTCGGGCATCAGGTTTTTCTTGAAGAACGCTTCGATGTTGCCGTAGACGTGGCGCTGCGGCGCGCGGCCGGCGATGCCGTGCTTGCCGCCAGGGTAGGTCATCAGCTCGAAGTGGACGTTGCGGCTCACTAGCGCGTCGATCATGCGCGTGGTGTTGGTGAACAGGACGTTGTCGTCGGCCATGCCGTGCATCAGCAGCAGCGGCGATTTCAGGCCGTCCAGGTGCGCGTAGACGCCCGCCGCCGTGTAGCCGGCGGCGTTCGCTTTCGGCGTGCCCATGAATTGCTCGGTGTAGTGGGTGTCGTACAACGACCAGTCCGTCACGGGGGCGACCGACACGCCCATGGCGATCTTGTCCGATCCTTGCGCCAACAGCCGCAACGTCATGAAGCCGCCGTAGCTCCAGCCGAACACGCCGATGCGCTTGGCGTCGATATAGCTTTGCTTGCCCAGCCAGTCGATGCCGGTCAGCTGGTCCTCGACCTCGACCTTGCCCAGGTTGAGGTAGTTGGCGTCGGTGAAGGCGCGCTCGCGGCGGAACGAGCCGCGGTTGTCCAGCCGCCAGACCACGAAGCCTTGCTGCGCCATGTATTGGTCGAACAGGTTGCCCCACTTGCGCGCCACGTGCTGCGCGTGCGGGCCGCCGTAGGTCGACAGGTAAACCGGATACTTCTTCGACGGGGTGAAGCCGCTCGGCTTGATCATCGAGTAGTACAAGGTCTGGCCGTCGTTGGCCTTCAAGGTGCCGTATTCGGTGCGCAAATGCGCGTCCCGGTACTTGCCGTACGGGTGGCCGGCGTTCAGTTCGTTGTGCTCGAGCCAACTGATCATCTTGCCGTCGGGACGGCGCACGCTGACCTGCGGCGGCGTGTCCGGATCGGACCAGGTGTCGACGAACACTTCGCCGTTGCGCGAGAACGCCGAGTCGTGCCAGCCGTCGCCCTGCGTGATGCGCTCCGGCCGGTCGGCGCCGCTGCCGTCGAGCTTGAGCGCGTAGGTCTGGCTGTCGATGACGGCGTCGCGGTTCGATTGCACGAACACGCGGCCGTTTTTCTCGTCCACCGCCAGCAGCTTGTCGATGCCCCATTCGCCGCCCGAGATCGGATGCAGCAGCTTGCCGTCCAGGTCGTACAGGTACAGGTGCTTGCGCCCGCTGCGCTCGGACGCCCAGATGAAACCCTTGCCGCTGGCCAGGAAGCGCAGGTCGTCGAAGATGCTCACCCACGTCGGCGACGTTTCGGTGATCAGCACCCGCTGCGCCAACGTGGCGGCGTCGACCGACACCAGCTCGAGCTTCTTCTGGTCGCGGCTCTGGCGCTGGAACAGCAAGGCCTTGCCGTTGGCGCTCCAGTCGGCGCGCACCAGGTAGATGTCGCGCTCGGCGCCGAGGTCGACGTCGCGGATCTCGCCGCCCGTCGGCGCGACGATCTTCAGTTGCACCAGCACGTTCGGATCGCCGGCGGCCGGGTAGCGCTGCTCGACCACCTCGGTGCGGTCGGCGTAGATCTCGAAGCGCTTGACCACCGGCACCGGCGCCTCGTCGTAGCGCTTGTAGGCGATGGCCGAGTCGTCCGGCGCCCAGTAGTAGCCGCTGGTCTGGCCCATTTCCTCCTGCGCCACGAATTCGGCTTCGCCGTTGTGGATGGTGCCCTTGCCGTCGGTGGTCAGCTGGCGTTCCTGGTTGGTCGACAGGTCGATGACGAACAGGTTCTGGTCGCGCACGAAGGAGACGTAACGGCCCCTGGGCGAGATCTTCGGGTCGAGCACGTTGCCGGTGGCGACCATGCGCGCCGCGTCCGGCTTGCCGACATCGATCAGGTACAGGTTGCCGGCGATCGGCACCAGCAGCTGCTTGCCGTCCGGCGACCAGCTGTAGCTGAGGATGCCCTTGAGGCTGGCGGTGCGGGCGCGCTCGCGGCGGGCCTTTTCGGCGTCCGACAGGTTTTCCTCCGGCACCAGGATCTTGGAGTCGACCAGGCGGTGCGTGGTCTTGTCCTTGAGGTTGTATTCCCACAGGTCGAGCTGGAACTGGTTGTCGTCGCGGCCGCGCAGGAAGGTGACGCGGGCGCCGTCGGGCGATACCTTCAGGCTGCGCACGCCCGGGCCGCTCAGCGACGGGTCGGCGTGGATGCGGTCCAGGGTCAGTTTTTCAGCGGCGGCGTTGCCGCCGGCCAGCAGGGCGAGAAAGCAGAGGATAAAGCGCATGGAAGGTCTCTTGGTGGGCAATCCAAGACGATACCAGAGACGCCTTGACGTGGCGAGGTGGCAATGTTCTGAATCCGCCGCGCAAAACCGTCTTTCCTTCGGCGCCGGCTTGCCCATCTTGTATCGCTTTGTTTCAGGCCGTCCGCGCGCGCCGCAGCGACAGGTTGCGCAGCGACCAGCTCAGCAGCACGGCCGCCACCGTCAGCCCCACCACCAGCCCGATCCAGAAGCCCGAGGCCGCCATCGGCTCGGCCGGCGACCAC
>DATMSN010000841.1:0-5999 GCA_035565375.1 Duganella sp.
GGCGACGGCGCCTTGACGACGATGGTCGGCTGCTGCGGCTGCGCGACCGGGGCCGGTTTCGGGCTCAGGAAGCTGAACAGCTTGGCGAAGAAGCCTTGCTCGGCCGGGGCCGGCACAGGGGCCGGCGCCGGCGTGATGACCGTTTCGGTCGGCTTGCGCTCGACCAGCGGGGCCGGCTGGTCGGGGGTGATGGTCTTGACCATGGCTTCCTGGCGCGGCTTGGCTTCTTCCTTCTGGCGCTTGCTGTAGGCCATGTCGGTTTCGGCGGTCTCGGCCAGGGTGTAGCTGGCCTGGCTGTCTTCCAGACGCGGGTCGTCGTGCTTGATGCGCTCGAGCTTGTAATGCGGCGTGTCCAGATGCTTGTTCGGGATCAGGATCACGGCGATGCGGTGGCGGTTCTCGATCTTGAGCACTTCGCCGCGCTTTTCGTTCAGCAGGAAGGCGGCAACGTCCACGGGCACCTGCACGTGGATGGTGGCCGAGTTTTCCTTCATCGCCTCTTCCTGGATGATGCGCAGCACTTGCAGGGCGGACGATTCGGTGTCGCGGATGTGGCCGGTGCCGGAGCAGCGCGGGCACGTCACGTGCGAACCTTCCGACAGCGACGGACGCAGGCGCTGGCGCGACAGTTCCATCAGGCCGAAGCGGGAGATCTTGCCCATTTGAACGCGGGCGCGGTCGTGGTGCAGCGCGTCCTTCAGGCGCTGTTCGACTTCGCGCTGGTTCTTGGCCACTTCCATGTCGATGAAGTCGATGACGATCAGGCCGCCCAGGTCGCGCAGGCGCAGCTGGCGCGCCACTTCCTCGGCCGCTTCGCAGTTGGTGTTGAAGGCGGTCGTTTCGATGTCCGAGCCGCGCGTGGCGCGGGCCGAGTTGACGTCGACCGAGACCAGCGCCTCGGTGTGGTCGATGACGATGGCGCCGCCCGACGGCAGCGGCACGGTGCGCGAGTACGCCGTCTCGATCTGGTGTTCGATCTGGAAACGCGAGAACAGCGGCACGTCGTCGCTGTAACGCTTCACGCGGTGCACCATGTCGGGCATCACGTGGCTCATGAACTGGTGCGCTTGTTCGTAGATATCGTCGGTATCGATCAGGATCTCGCCGATATCGGGCTGGAAGTAGTCGCGGATGGCGCGGATCACCAGCGACGACTCCTGGTAGATCAGGAACGCGCCGGAGGCCGACTTGCCGGCGCCTTCGATCGCGCGCCACAGTTGCATCAGGTAATTCAAGTCCCACTGCAGCTCGTCGACGTTGCGGCCGATGCCGGCGGTGCGGGCGATGACCGACATGCCTGGCGGCAGGTCCAGCTTGTCCATGGTTTCGCGCAGTTCCTGGCGCTCTTCACCTTCGACACGGCGGGAAACCCCGCCACCGCGCGGGTTGTTCGGCATCAAGACCAGATAACGGCCGGCCAGCGAGACGAACGAGGTCAGGGCGGCGCCCTTGTTGCCGCGCTCTTCCTTTTCGACCTGGACCATGATTTCCTGGCCTTCGCGCAGCGCTTCCTTGACCGAGGCGGTGCGGACGTCGACACCTTCACGGAAATAAGTCCGGGCTACTTCCTTGAAAGGGAGGAAACCGTGGCGATCTTCGCCGTAACTGACGAAGCAAGCTTCCAGCGACGGCTCGATGCGGGTGATCACGCCTTTGTAGATATTGGACTTGCGCTGTTCGCGTCCGGCGGTTTCGATGTCGATATCGATCAGTTTCTGACCGTCGACGATCGCTACGCGCAGCTCTTCTTGCTGCGTAGCGTTAAACAACATGCGTTTCATTTTTATTAACTCCGCGACCCGTAGGCCATCTCTATGCCGCTTTGCTCGTTGGAACATAACGGCGAGGTACAGGGATATACGCGAGAATTAAGACGATTGCGGTGGGTATGCCCATCCTGTGCGGCGCGGCGGTGCCGGCGGTGAGCCGGCGTCGCGGCCGCAACTGGGCGCTGAGAGGTCGATCGACATGCCGAGTGCTCGCATCACCTGCAACTCTTCCATGCGGCCCGTAGGGGAGGCAGAGAAATGCAGGCGGTGAGCAGCGTCGTTGAAAGCCAAATCCTGGCCACGCTTACGTACTACAAGTATTACAACTTCGATATTTACAACTTCGCGAAGTTGCAATGTAACCAGGCTGGTTTCAGCCTTCCGTCGCTTGCAGCAAAGCATGGGGTCTGGCGAAAACGGCAAGCGTTATCAACTTCATCAACCGGCCAGCCTGGCTCGAAACCAGGCTGGCCGGACTTTATCCTTACAATCCAATCATTTTAATTCCGCATCCATGCCGGCATCCGATTACAACAACGGTGCAACCTTGATTCCCGCATGGCTGGTGCGTATACATATTTTCCTCTGAATTTGCAATTTGGCGAGGCCAGTGGAGACGCCCCTGTGTAAAATGTGCTTTTATTCTTACACTTGCCGCAGATCGAACCGCAGCGAAACAATTATATATTCAAAATGAAGGACTTAGAGAGATTTCTGGGAAGACAGAGCAAATGAAGATGCAAAATGATGTTGTTCCCCCTTCAACACCGCCGCCGCTGCAAGCACAATTCGTCACCATCACTGAAGAAGAAGCCGGTCAACGCATCGACAACTACTTGTTGCGTATTTGCAAAGGAGTGCCGAAAAGCCACGTTTACCGCATCCTGCGCTCGGGCGAAGTGCGCGTGAACAAGGGCCGTATCGATCAGCTGTACCGCCTGGTGCAGGGGGATGTGGTGCGGATTCCGCCGGTGCGCATCGCGGAAAAGGCCGACACCACGCACGTGCCGGCCGCCGAATTCAAGGTGATTTTCGAAGACAGTCACTTATTAGTCATCGACAAGCCGGCCGGCGTGGCCGTCCATGGCGGCTCGGGCGTGTCGTTCGGCGTCATCGAACAGCTGCGGGCGTCGCGCCCGGACGCCAAGTTCCTCGAACTGGTGCACCGGCTCGACCGCGACACGTCGGGGTTGTTGCTCCTGGCGAAGAAACGCTCGGCGCTGACCAACCTGCACGAGCAGATGCGCGACGGCCACACCGACAAGCGCTACCTGACGATGGTCGCTGGCGACTGGAAGAACGCGCGCCAGCATGTCAAGCTGCCGCTGCATAAGTACACCACGGCCGACGGCGAGCGCCGCGTGGCCGTGCAGGCGGACGGCCTGCCGTCGCACACCGTGTTCACGTTGCTGAAGAAATTCAAGGACTTCGCGCTGCTGGAGGCCGAACTGAAGACCGGGCGCACGCACCAGATCCGCGTTCATCTGTCATCGTCCGGCTTCGCCATCCTGGGCGACGATAAATACGGCGATTTCGCCTTGAACCGCGTGCTGCTGAAGGCCGACGCCACGCGCGGCGCGCTCAAGCGGATGTTTCTGCATGCGCATCAAATCACGTTCACCCATCCGGATTCCGGAAAAATCATGACGTTGAACGCGCCATTGGCCGCCGAATGTGAACGATTCTTGGTAAGCTTGGGAAAACCTCTTAACTAATCGCAAATATTCACCGAAGGAGCCGGCCGCGGGATGCGGCCGGAACACATGGCAAGAAAGCAATTTGATCTGATCGTCTTCGATTGGGATGGAACGTTGATGGATTCGACCTCAACGATCGTGAAATGCATCCAGGCGGCCGCCAGGGACCTGTCCCTGCCGATCCCGCGCGACGACGTGGCCGCGCATGTCATCGGCCTCGGCTTGCACGAGGCGATGCAGGCGGTGCTGCCGGAGGTCGATCCCTCGTACTATCCGCGCATGGTGGAGCGTTACCGCTATCATTTCCTGTCGCGCGACCATGAGCTGGTGCTGTTTCCTGGCGTTCAGGACATGCTGGTGGAACTGTCGCAGAACGGCTACTTCCTGGCGGTGGCCACCGGCAAGAGCCGGGTCGGCTTGAACCGCGCCATGAACGACGTCAAGCTGCTGTCGATGTTCGATGCCACGCGTTGCGCGGACGAAACGTTCTCCAAGCCGCATCCGGCCATGTTGCAGGAGTTGACGCGGGAGTTGGGGCAGGATATGCGCCGTACCGTGATGATCGGCGACACGTCGCACGACTTGCTGATGGCCAACAACGCCGGCGCGGCCGGCATCGCGGTGCAGTACGGCGCCCATCCGGCCGACCAGCTGGCCGCGTGCAAGCCGCTGTTTTCGGCGGCCACGGTGGCCGAACTGCATCAATGGTTGAGCGAGTACGCCTGATGAACGACGAAATACTGGTTTGCGCGTCGGACGCGGTGGCCGAGGGCGGCAAGGGCGTGCGCTTCGCCGTCAGCGCCGGCGGCGCCGACGGCACCGGCTTCGTGGTCCGTTACGGCGGCAAGCCGTACGCGTACCTGAACCGCTGCGCCCACGTGCCGATCGAGCTCGATTGGGCCGAGGGCGAGTTTTTCGAATCCAGCGGCCTGTACCTGATGTGCTCCACCCACGGCGCGATCTATGTGCCCGAAAGCGGCCTGTGCGCCGGCGGTCCCTGCAGGGGCGGACGCCTGCGGCCGATCGCCGTGGTCGAACACGACCAGCGGATTTTCTGGCAACCGGACGACTATGTGCGTCCGGCCCCGCCGGACACCAGCCCGACCACCCCGCCCGACAACCTCACCTAATTGAATTCATGAGCGATAACCTCGACACCGGCGGCAGCAGCCACCACACCCCCCCGACGCCGGCGCAGCCGGCCGCATCGACCGTGCCCGCCTCGAGCTGGGAGCGCGAGGTGCTGGAAAAGCTCGTGTTCGCCACATTGAAAGAGCAGAAGTCTGCGCGCCGCTGGGGCATCTTTTTCAAGTTCGCCACCTTGTTGGTGATCGTCGTCGCCCTCGGCAGCTATTTCGATTTCAGCTGGACCGGCTCGGAGGAGACGCTGGGCCGCCACACGGCGCTGATCGAAATCGACGGCGCCATCGAAGCGGAGGGCAGCGGCGCCGCCTCGGTGGTGATCCCGGCGCTGAACAAGGCGTTTTCCGACTCCGGCTCGGTCGCCATCGTCATGCACATCAACAGCCCCGGCGGCAGCCCGGTGCAGGCCGGCATGATCGTCGACGAGATGAACCGCCTGCGCAAAGGCTATCCGGGCAAGCCGCTGTACGTGGTGGTCGACGAGATCTGCGCGTCGGGCTGCTATTACATCGCCGCCGGCGCCGACCGCATCTACGTCAACAAGGCCAGCATCGTCGGCTCGATCGGCGTGCTGATGGACGGTTTCGGCTTCACCGGCTTCATGGAGAAGGTCGGCGTCGAACGCCGCTTGCTGACGGCCGGCGAGAACAAGGGCTTCATGGACCCGTTCACGCCGCTGACCGACAAACATAAACAGTATGCGCAGGCGATGCTCGACGAGATCCACCAGCAGTTCATCCAGGTGGTGCGCAACGGCCGCGGCAAGCGCCTCAAGGAGAGCCCGGAGATGTTCTCCGGCCTGTTCTGGACCGGCGCCAAGTCGATCGACATGGGCCTGGCCGACGCGCTGGGCACCGTCGACAGCGTCGCGCGCGACGTCATCCGGGCCGAGGACATCGTCGACTACACCCAGCACGAGGGCCTGCCCGAGCGCGTGCTGAAGAAGTTCGGCGCGGCGATGGGCGCGGGGGCGATGAAATCGGCGGTCGAGACCGTCAAGCCCAGCCTGCGCTAGACACGGGGCCGGCTTCCATGCGAGTAGGCGGGCCGGGCCGTTAGGCGCGGCGGTGCTCAGACCGGCGCGTCGATAAACATTAACAATACGGTCTTATTTCGGCTTGCATATCCGACTCGGTGGACTATAGTAAGGGGGTAGTTCTTTCCAAGGGAGGCCGATATAAACAGTTTATCTCGTTGTCAGCAGATCTTGCAGTGCGATTGAACTACTTAAGCCGCATCATGGATGCGGATTTGAGAGAATTTCGATTCCTCGTCAGAGTCCCTTCAGGGGACTGAAAACAGCGGCGCAATGCCGCTGTTTTCTATTGGGCGCGGCGCGGCCGGATCCGGATCGGCCTGCGGTGCGTCGGCCGTGACGCCGTCGCGTTGC
>DATMSN010000842.1:0-2140 GCA_035565375.1 Duganella sp.
TCATGCAGCACGGCGGCGGCGTGCGCGCCGACCTGGCGGTGCGGGAGGTGATGGCGCGCCAGCCGCATTTCCCCGGCATGCCGACGATCCTGATCCAGGGCGAGGGCGACAGCGTTGTGCGCCCGATCAATCAAGCCCAGCTGGCCAGGCAGAGCATGGCGCTGAACGGCATCGGCGCGGTGGCCGAGCCGAAGATCACGTCCAGGGCGCAGGGGCGGGGCGGGCGCCACAACGCCCACCGGATCCACGATTTCTACGACGGCCGCAAGCTGCTGCTGCGGGTGGCGCGCGTCGAGCAGCTGGAGCACGCGTGGAGCGGCGGCGACGAGGCGCTGGCCTACAACGCCAAGGCCGGCCCGGACGCCAGCAAGATGATGATGGAATTTTTCGCGCGCCACCACCGGACGTGAAGACCGGCGGCAAAACAACATCGGAATGTTGATGTGGATTCATTTTAGTTATTTTATTGAAATAATAGTTTCCTCTTGGTACAATGATTGTGTGGCCGCTAACGCGCCCATATTGTCATGTTGTTAAAAACCATAAGGATGCCAATGTCTATCCGCAATTTCGCCGCCGCCGCCGTCTTGCTCGGCGCCACCGTTTCCTCGCACGCCGCCATCACCGTTTTCTCGGACAATTTCGATGCGGATAAGACGACCAACAACGCCACCCAGTTCGTCCACGGCTGGACCGTGACCAACGGCACCGTCGATGTCGACGGCACGGGCTTCGTGCACAACGAGATGCCGGGCAACGGCCACTACGTCGACCTCGACGGCTCGAGCATGCGCGCGGGCGTGTTGAGCAACAGCTTCACGGCCGGCGCCTGGGGCCTCTACACGTTGAGTTTCGATATCGCCGGCAACCAGCGCAACTGGGGCACGGACACGGTCGAGGTCACGTTCGGCAGCACGCACCAGACCTACAAGATCGGCCAGTCCGATCCGATCACCACCAAGACGCTGACCTTCATGCCGACCACCACCGGCGTCTATGGCGTCAGCTTCCACAACCTCGGCGGCGACAACCGCGGCGCCTTCCTGCACCAGGTGACCATCACCGCCGTGCCGGAAACCGATACCTACGCGATGCTGCTGGCCGGCCTGGCGTGCGTGGGCCTGGTGGCGGTGCGCCGCCGCAAGCGTCAGGACCCGCCGTTCTGAGGCCGGGCGGGCGCCTGGTCGAGTTGCCGTAGCACTTCCAGCACGGCCGCCGTCACGGCGGCCGGCTGGTCGCCGGGTATGCCGTGCGCCGCCCCCGGCACCACGCGCTGCCTGCCTTTGGTCGACAGCGCCGCGATCTCCTTATGCAGCTTTTCATTCTCGTCTTCCATGGCTTTGTTCGCGGCGCTTTGCGGCTGGCCGGGGACCGCGTACGGACTGACGCCGCGCGTTAGCACCAGCAGCGGCAGGTCGCCCAAGGGCTTGCGCAAGGCGCGCAGCTGCTCATCGCTGGCGTCGAAGCCCTTGTATTCGTCCACCAGCGTGCGCCAGTACGACTTCTTCTTCATCATCGCCAGCACTTGCGGGCCGAGCACCGGGCCGTAGTATTCGGACGGATTGCCGATGCAGCCGGCCATCGCCTTGCCGCCGGTTTTGAAGCCTTTGGTCGCCGCGTCCAGACACTCCGCGTTATGCCGCGCCACCATCGCGTAGACCTGGTCGATGAAGCCGCCGGATGCCTTGTTGGTGCGCGTGGTTTCGTCCTCGCTCTGCGGTTCGACCAACACCAGCCCGTTGACCTCGTCGGGATAACGATAGGCATAGACCTGCGCGTTGCCGCCGCCGAGCGAATGGCCAACCAAAAGATACGGGGGCTTGACGCCGGCCGCCGCCAGCCCCCGGTGCAGATCCTCGACCACGTTTTGCGATGTGTTGGGACGGTTGGCCGGGTCGCTGAAGCCATAGCCGGCGCGGTCGAAGGTGCAGGCGCGGGTGTGCTTGGCCACTTCCGGCTGCACCTTGAACCAGCTCCATCCCGCCTCGCCGGCCGACGCATCGAACAGCACGGTCGTGGCGCCGTTCCCGCTGCAGTACAGATTGAGCTTGCGCCCGCCGATATCGACGCGCAGTTGCGGTTTGGCGAACGCGCCGTCGGTGGCCGGCGCCGCCGCCGCGTGGGCGTGCAGCGGCAGGCA
>DATMSN010000843.1:0-1571 GCA_035565375.1 Duganella sp.
GACCGGACAGGCCCGCGGCCACCATGCCGCCCACGGTGGCGCCGGGGCCGAAATGGGGCGGCTCGAACGCCAGCATCTGCCCCCGCAGCGCCAGTTCCCGTTCCAGCTCGCGCAGCGGCGTGCCGCAGCGCGCCGTCACCACCAGTTCCGTCGGTTCATAGGCGACGATGCCCTGGTAAGCGGACGTCTCCAGCACTTCGCCTTCCGGGGTTTGTCCATACCAGTTCTTGCTGCCGCCCCCGCGCAGGCGCAGCGGCGTGCGTGCCGCGCCGGCGGCCAGGATGCGGTCGCGGAACTGGTTCACTATCGATTCCGTCGTCATGCCACCACCTGTTTGACAAACTTGAACACGCCGCCGCGCGCCCGCCGCTTGCCGTAAGCGGCGCAGCGGTCCAGCGTGGGTATGGCTTTGTTCGGATTGAGCAGGAAGGCGCCATCGAAAGCGCGCTTCACGCCGATAAAGGCGGCGACCTCGGTCACCGTGAACTGCCCGCACATGGCGTCGATCTTCTCGATGCCGACGCCATGTTCGCCGGTGATCGTGCCGCCCACCTCCACGCATAGCGCCAGGATCGCCTCGCCGAAGCGTTCCGCGCGGTCGAATTCGCCGGGCCGGTTGGCATCGAACATGATCAGCGGATGCAGGTTGCCGTCGCCCGCGTGGAACACATTGGCGCAACGCAGGCCGTAGATCGCCTCCATGGCGGCGATGCCTTGCAGGACTTCGGCCAGGCGCTTGCGCGGGATGGTGCCGTCCATGCAGTAGTAGTCGGGCGAGATGCGCCCCGCCGCCGGAAACGCGTTCTTGCGGCCGGACCAGAAGCGCATGCGCTCCGCCTCGTCGCGCGACACCGCGATGGCGCTGGCGCCGGCGCGCCGCAGCACCTCGCTCATGCGTTCGATTTCCTCCTCCACCTCTTCCGGCATGCCGTCCGATTCGCACAGCAGGATGGCGGCGGCGTCGGTGTCGTAGCCGGCCTTGACGAAGGGTTCGACCATGCGGACGCTGGTGCGGTCCATCATCTCCAGACCGGCGGGGATGATGCCGGCGGCGATCACCTCCGCCACCGCGTCGCCGCCGGTGACGACATCGTCGAACGACGCCATGATGACGCGCGCCAGCGGCGGCTTGGGAATCAGGCGCACCGTTACCTCGGTGACCACGCCCAGCATGCCCTCGGACCCGATGAACACCGCCAGCAGATCGAGACCCGGCGCGTCAAGCGCGGCGCCACCGAGTTCGATAATTTCCCCGTCCATCGACACCATCCTCACCCGCATCACGTTGTGCAGGGTCAGGCCGTACTTGAGGCAATGGACGCCGCCCGAATTCTCGGCCACGTTGCCGGCGATGGTGCAGGCGATCTGCGACGACGGGTCCGGCGCGTAGTACAGCGCGTGCGCGGCGGCGGCCTCGGAGATGGCCAGGTTGCGCACGCCGGGCTGCACGCGCGCAGTGCGCGCCAGCGGATCGAGCGCCAGGATGCGGCTCATCTTGGCGGTCGAGATGACGATGCCGTCGGCGATCGGCATCGCGCCACCCGACAATCCGGTGCCCGCGCCGCGCGGCA
>DATMSN010000844.1:0-2007 GCA_035565375.1 Duganella sp.
GGCGCGCACCTCTGCGCGCGAGGTGTCGGGCGCGCTGCAGGCGCGCATCGTCACCAATCTGTCGGCGGTGATCAACCTGGCCGGCGCCATGCGCACCACCAGCGCGGCCAAGCTGCCATTGGCGCGCGACCAGATCAACGAGATGGTCAAGGCCACGCTGGGCGGATCGGAGGACCTGATCGGCTCGGCCGTCACCTGGGAGCCGGACGCGCTGGACGGCAAGGACGCCGACTACGCGGGCAAGGCGCCACTGTACGACGCCACCGGCCGCTACATGCCCTACTGGACCCGCACCAGCGGCGGTATTCACGGCGAACCGATCGTGTTCGACAGCGCGCCGGGCGCCAACGACTGGTACGACATTCCCAAGCGCTCTGGCAAGGTGTTTTTCACCGAGCCATACAGCTACCCGGTCGACGGCAAGCCGGTGTTGATGGCGTCGCTGGTGGCGCCGATCATGATCGGGGGGCAGTTCAAGGGCACGGCCAGCGCCGACTTCATGCTCACGCGGCTGGGCAAAATCCTGGCGGAGCTGAAAACCATCGATGGCGCAAAACTGAGCCTGATTTCCAACGGCGGCCTGTACGCCAGCAACCCGGTCGCCGAGAAGCTGGGCAAAAAGGCCGACGACGTGCCGGCCGAAGGGCTGGCGCGCGTCCGCGAGGGCAAGTCCTACGAATACGAGGACCGGCAAGGCATGCTGCATTTGCTGCAGCCGTTGTCGATCCACGCCGAAGTGGCGCCGTGGTCGGTGAAGTTGACGTTCCCGAAAAGCGTGGCGACGGCGCCCGCGCGCGAGCTGCTGTTCTACACGCTGATCGTCTCGCTGGTGTGCGCGGTGGCCACCGCCTTCATCCTGATCGTGGTGGTGTTCCGCCTTACCGGTCCGCTGCGCGTGCTCGGCGAGCGCATGACGGCGCTGTCGAGCGGCGACGCCGATTTGAGCGTGAAGCTGGACGTGGTCGGAAAGGACGAACTGGCGGTGATCGGCAATGGCTTCAACCAGTTCGTCGGCAAGATCCACGACGTGCTGCTGCAGGTGAGCGCGAGCGCCGAAAACGTCGCGCGCGGCAGTTCGGAGATCTCGCATGGCAACGCCGACCTGTCCGCCCGCACCGAGCAGCAGGCCAGCGCGCTGGAGGAAACGGCCGCCTCGATCGAGGAGTTGACCAGCACCGTCAAGGAGAACGCGGAGAACGCGCGCCAGGCCAACCAGCTGGCCGGATCGGCATCGGAGGTGGCGCAAAGGAGCGGCGCGGTGGTGACGCAGGTGGTCGAGACGATGGCGTCGATCAACGCATCGTCCAACCAGATCGTCGACATCATCAGCGTGATCGACGGCATCGCCTTCCAGACCAACATCCTCGCCTTGAACGCGGCGGTGGAAGCGGCGCGCGCCGGCGAGCAGGGACGCGGCTTTGCCGTGGTGGCTTCCGAAGTGCGCAACCTGGCGCAACGTTCGGCCTCGGCAGCCAAGGAGATCAAGGACTTGATCAACCACAGTGTCGACCGGGTCGAAACCGGCAACCGCCTGGTCGGCGAAGCCGGCCTGGCAATGCAGGAAGTGCTGAAGAGCGTGCAGAGCATTACCGCCATCATGCAGGAAATCGCCACCGCATCGGCCGAGCAGGGCAACGGCATCGAACAGATCAACATGGCCGTGACGCAGATGGACGACACCACGCAGCAGAACGCGGCGCTGGTGGAACAGACCGCAGCCGCTTCGGCCAGCCTGCAGGAACAGGCGCAGATGCTGGTGAAATCGATCAGCATCTTCACACTGGGGAATGAAGAGCGGGTAGCGGCGCCGACGGCGCGCATGGTGCAGGCCGCGCGGCGCATGCCAGGCAATGTGCGCGCATTGCGCGCCGCCTCGGTATAATTTCCTGCATGGAAAAGCTCAGGGATATCGCGACTATCATTTCGGAAGTACAGCGGGGGGAACTGGTGTTCCCTACCAGCGTCAATGCCGCCCTGGCCTTGCAGCTGGCGCTGGCCGACCCCGAG
>DATMSN010000845.1:0-13069 GCA_035565375.1 Duganella sp.
AACCGAGGCTGGCACTGTTGTCGGATTGCTCGTTGGGGCCGTCGGAGATGCGATGGAAGACGGTCTCGGCGGCGTCCGCGCGGTTCTTGTTGAGCACGTCGAACAGCGGACGGGAGCGGCGACGATTATGCCGCCCCGACAGGCTGAGGCTGTCCGTGTCGTTCAGGGCCGCGTCTACGCCCAGCGCCGCGCTGTCGACGGTGCGGCGGATGAATACATCCGACGTCTGCAGCGTTTGTCCGGTGTTGCCGCTGAGCGGGTTGTTCCAGTCGACCGCCGACTCGCGGATTTTCCGCGTGCCATCACGGCGCAACGCCAGGTTGCCATGCACGCTGATGTTCTTTCGCGTCACGTCGCCGGACGCCCCCACATTCCACAGGCCCTGGTCGGCGGCGCTTGCCTGGATCTGCGCGTGGGCGCCGGGCTTGCGATTGCGCTTCAACACGATATTGACGATCGCGCCGCCATTGGCGTTGTAGGCGGCCGAAGGGTTGGTGATGACTTCGACGCTGGCGATGTCGGCGCCGCTCATCGTCTGTAGCGCCGCCGCCCGCTCGTCACCGGATCCCGATGTGATCGCCGTCGGCTTGCCGTCGACCAGGACCGTGACCTGCGTATTTCCCTTGACCGAGATTTTGCCATCGGCCGACACCGATATCTCCGGCGTCGATTGCAAAACGTCCTGGGCGCTACCGTTTGCCGCCCTCGGCATGTTGGACACGTCGTAGACGGTCTTGTCGAGCTTTTTGACGACCGGCTCTTTCTTGGCGGTGACGGTCACCGTCGGCGTGACGGGGTCTGGTTCCTGGGCGTGGCTTGCCGTTGGCAGCGCGACGAGCCCGCACAGGCTGGCCACAAGCAGGCGGCGGTAACGGCGCACCGCGCCAATCGAAGGAATGGACATGACGTTTCGTGATGTGACTGAAGTAACAATAATGCGACAATTGTCGCATTACGTCAAGCGGCGCGTTTCGCGCCTGCATCCCAATCGAATGGCAACGAGTGCGCTCCAACCCGCCTAAATAATGTAAGATCATTTTGATAACGTCACTAGGGAGAACACCGGATGAAACGTCATGCCATGATAGGCGCCATGATTGTGGCGGCATCGCTTGCCGCCTGTAAAAAGCACGAGAAGGTCGAGGAAGCGCCGGTCGCCGCCGCGCCCGTTCCCGTCACCGCGCCCGACCCCGCCTCGGCAGGCAAGGTGCCGGCGGCCGAGCAGACCGACGAGCAGCGCGAGATGGCCAAGAAGCAGGCGTTGCTGGCCTACGGCGTGATGGAGGATAAATATATCAACGATCCGCGCGCGCAATGGGCGGCGGAGGCCAAGGCCAGCTCCGTGTTCGGCGACAAGGATGGCAAGACGCCGTCCGATTCGAATCTGGCCAAGAACGCGGTCGGCGCCAGCGATGGCGACGCCTGGACCAATAATAATATCGATCAGGGTTTCGATTGGCTGGAGACCACCTTCGCCACGCCGGTCAACGCCACCGAGGTGCGCTTCGTCTTGCCGAGCGGGCAGGGCGTCGAGGCGGTCAACAAGGTGGAGTTGCAGGATACCGACGGCAAGTGGAACACCGTGTGGGAGGGCGTGAGCGACGTCAAGCGCGATGAGCGCGGCAACCGGACCTGGTTCGTGCGTACTTTTACCAAGACGCCTTACAAGGCCAAGGCTGTGAAAATCACCTATGCCAACAACCTTCAGCACGATTACAAGACCATCGATGCGGTGCAGCTGGTCGGCGATAAGTAAATAAAGGCGCGGGCGGATTGGCGGGCCTCGCCCGCGTATCCATGCTAACCGCGATCGGCGGCGCGGCGCTTGTCCGGCTCGTTGAGCACGCGGGCGATGACCGGCAACGGCACGCCCGCGTCCTCAAGGAAAACGGCGGCGGCTTCGCGGCCATCGGTCTCGAGCATGGCGATGCCGGCGTGCACGGCGATGGCCTTGGCGCGGTCTGGTCGGGAACGTCGTTCTATCATCATATGGCCTCCTGTCGTTGAGAAGACAGTATCACAAAAGCAATTGCCTTGCGCGCACCCGCCGCGCGCCGCGACCCGTTACGCTATCTTGCGCGCGAAGCTGGCGCGCATGTCGCACGCGCCGCCAATGGCGCGCAGAAGTTCTTCCATGCCGGCCGGTTTGGTGATGTGCTGGTCGAAGCCGGCATCGTGCGTGCGCTGCCGCGTGCCCTTGTCGCCCCAGGCCGTGAACGCGACCAGCGCGAGGTTGGCGAATTCCGGCTGCGCGCGCAACGCGGCGGCGACCTGGAAACCATCCATCACCGGCATGCCGAGGTCCAGCAGGATGACGTCGGGCGCGAAATCCTTTGCCGTCTGCAATCCCTGGGCGCCGTTGTAGGCGACGGCGGTTTGGTATCCGTAAAGACCGAGCAACTCCGCCGCCACGTCGGCCGCCTGGTTGTTGTCGTCGATAATGAGTATACGTTTGGTTGCGTTGGACTGGTCCATGATATCGATCGAAAAAGTGGGCAACTGAAGCGTTGCGTCTTTCGGCTGGGGCCAGGCCGGGGTTGGGTGCGCGTGCGGTGAATCTGGGCACGGCGGGCAGGAAATAAATTGCCTTCCTGTACTAAATTATAAAGGTAAAGCGGGCTGTTCAGGCAAGCTATATTTAACCTTTCTGTGCGACCAAGCCCGGGTATTCTTGAATAATTGCATGGGCGTCACCAACTTGGGTGAAGATCCCATATTAAAAAGGAATGATGATGACGATTGAGAAAGCCATTCTGGCCGGCGGTTGTTTTTGGGGCATGCAGGATTTAATCCGTAAAATGCCTGGTGTCGAGAGCACGCGCGTGGGCTATAGCGGTGGCGACGTGCCCAATGCGACCTATCGCAATCACGGCACGCATGCCGAGGCGATCGAGATTAACTTCGATCCGTCGGTCATCAGCTATCGTAAAATCCTGGAGTTCTTTTTCCAGATCCACGATCCAAGCACTCCCAACCGTCAGGGCAACGACGTGGGGATGAGTTATCGTTCGGCTATTTTCTATGTCGACGATCAACAAAAAGCGACGGCCGAAGACACCATCGCGGACGTGAACGCCTCCGGTTTGTGGCCGGGCAAGGTGGTCACGGAGCTGTCGCCGGCCGGGCCGTTCTGGGAGGCCGAACCGGAGCATCAGGATTACCTGGAGCGCATTCCGAACGGCTACACCTGCCATTACGTCCGTCCCGACTGGCGGCTTCCGAAGCGCTGATCCGGCCCGGTAGCCGTTTTCGATGCCATCCCGCAGCCGCGCAAGCGCCTGCGGGATGTTGCTTTTTTGATTCGGAAAACTCTTTGGAATCAGTCGCTTAGCAACCGGAAGGTAACCGGAAGGCGGGGTTCCCGGGCAGCCGATACAGTGCACCCATGCATTTGCGTCCACCTGGAGAGTACATCATGAGTCAATTATTTACCGCCGTTTATGAAGTCAACAGCACCGCCGTCGGCGGCCCGACCCTGCGGCTGAATCTGGTCGTCGATGGGCGCAACGATAGCGTGGTGGGGCACGTTCAGCTTGACGATTTCTCCGGCGCCAGCAAGGCGCTCTCGGTGCGCGGCCATCACGTGGAGATCGACGGCGAGCGTCCCATGCAAGCCATCGTGCTGGCCGGCACGCCGACCATCTTCCCGTGCAAGGACGAGGACCCGAGCGCCTTCCAATTGCTGATGGTTTTGCCGACCGCCTGGAAGGATGGCCAGGTTTGCTACAAAATGAGTTTTGGTAAAACCTCACCGCGCGTTCTGGAAATCCGCGACGGTATCGCGCGCGCTGTTTTACCTGAAGTCGCCCATTAACATTTTTAATATGATGGCCCGGTCCAGTACCACTTTTTTATCCCTCGAAATTGGTACTCGCCGCTTAACAGAATGTTTATTTGCGGGTATTGAGATGGCCGCCGCATGGGCTTATACGTCAACTCGCCGCCGTCGTTAGTGCGTGCTTACTATCCGTGTCTTAACTGCCATGGTTCATTTCCCGGGAAACTCTTCTCTATGTGAAACTGGTATTGAAGTGGCGGTAATTTTTAAAACCACTTGACTACCAATTCTTTCGGTTCCATCCTGAAAACACAAGAAAAGCATAGTTCACCCACCCGAAGGAGAGATGATGGAACATGCAGTGAAGGGGAATGCGGCCGTGATGGGCCTGATCGCCGGCATGCTGGCGGCTTGTGGCGGGGGGAGCGAAAGCCCCGCTTCCGATACACCGAACATGAAGTTGCTGGCGGCGGTGCAAACCGCCGCGGCGGCCGCCGATAGTTGTCCGGCCTGGTCGTCCACGGCGATCTATACGGTCGACATGTGCGTCACCTACAACGGCGCGATCTACAAGGCCAAGTGGTGGACGCAGAACAACGTGCCGGGCACGGAGGAGTGGGGACCCTGGGCTTTGCAAACCGCCACGCCGACGCCGACGCCCACACCTACGCCGACCCCGACACCTACTCCCACGCCGACGCCCACGCCCACGCCCACGCCCACGCCAATCCCGGGCGGCCGCGAAATCGGCTCCTACTTCGCGCAGTGGGGCGTCTATGGCCGCAGCTACGAAGTGGCCGACATCCACACCACCAAAACGCCGGTCAATGGTGTGCAGACCAGCGTCGCCGACCAGCTCACGTTCATCAACTACGCCTTCGCCAACACCTACGCCAAGAACGGCGGCTATGAATGCGACATGGTCACCAAGGCCGAAACGGGCGGATCGAATCCCGGCTCTCCGGACGCCGGTACCGGCGGCGACGCCTACGCCGACTATCAGCGATCGCCGGCGCGCACCGTCAACGGCCAGGCCGTGCCATGGGATGCGCCATTGAGCGGCAACTTCCTGCAACTGAAGCTGCTCAAGGCCGCACATCCGAACCTCAAGGTCTTCATCTCGCTCGGCGGCTGGAGCTGGTCGAAGAACTTTTCGGCGGCCGCCAAGACCGACGCGCTGCGCAAGCAGCTGGCCAAGTCCTGCGTGAAGATGTTCATCGCCGGCGACCTGCCGGTCCAGGATGGACGCGGCGGCGCGGGCGCGGCCAAGGGCGTGTTTGACGGCATCGACATCGACTGGGAATACCCGGGCGGCGGCGGCCAGCCGTACAACACCGTCGACACGGCCAACGACAAGCATAATTTCACCTTGCTGATGGCCGAATTCCGCGCGCAGCTCGATGCGCAGGGCGCCATCGACGGCAAGCGTTATGCGCTGACGGCCGCCATCGGCGCGGGCGGCGAGAAAATCGCGCAGACCGAACCGGCGCTCTACGGCCAGTATATGGACTGGGTCAATCTGATGACCTACGACTTCCACGGCGGCTGGGAATCGACCACCAACTTCCACGCGCCGTTGTACCACGATCCGGCCGATCCATCGACCGGCAACCTCGCCAAGTACAACAGCCACGACGCCATCACCGCGCTGGTGGCCGCCGGTATGCCGCGCAATAAGATCCTGCTCGGCGTGCCGTTCTACGGGCGCGGATGGAAGGGCGTGACGGCGGGGCCGAACGGCAACGGCCTGTATCAAGGCACCGGCGGCGCGGCGACCGGCACCTACGAGGCCGGCATCGACGACTACAAGGTGCTGCTTAACAAAGCCGGGTCGCGCTGGTATCATCCGGTGACCAAGCAGCTGTACCTGTACACCGGCAGCGGTGAGTGGTGGAGCTACGACGACCCGACCGTGATCGCAACCAAGATGCAGTACGTACGGGATCAAAACCTGCGCGGCGCCTTTTCCTGGGAATTGGACGGCGACGCCAATGGCGCCCTGACCAGCGCCGTCTGGAAAGGACGTTAAGCGATGACGCGCCATGCAGCCGTTTCACCTGTCGTTGTCGACGACGCATGGCGCACCTGGATCGCCGAGAACCTGATGCTCGGCGGCCGGCCGGAGGCTTTGGCCGGCATCCTGATCCAGTCCGGCATCAGCGAGCAGGATGCGGTCGCGGAGGTGGACGCCGCGCTGCGCAGTCCCTACCTGCGGGGCGCGTCGCGTTTGCACAACCGGCTGGCGAAGCGCGACTGGGTGCTGGGCATCCAGTCGCGCTTGAACCGGCTGATGCCCGCCGACGTGCCGCGCCGCGAGCGCCTGTCCGGCGAGGTGTTCCTCGCCGAGCATTACCGCCGTAACCAGCCGGTGATCATCACCGGCATGCTGGAAGACTGCGCCGCCCGCACCAAGTGGACGCTGGATTATTTGAGCGCATATCTGGGCGAGCGTGAAGTCGAGGTGCAGTTCGGCCGCGACGCCGATCCGAACTACGAGTTGAACAGCCAGGCCCACAAGCGCCGCATGCCCTTTGGCGAGTATGTGGAGCTGGTGCGTGCCAGCGGCCGCACCAACGATTTCTACATGACCGCCAATAACGACGAGCGCAATCGCGAGGCGCTGCAAGAGCTGATGGCCGATCTGCCGCCGCTGGACGAGTATCTGAACCAGGAGCGGCGCGGCTTTTTCTGGTTTGGGCCGGCCGGCACGCTCACGCCGTTCCACCACGACCTGACCAACAACTTCATGATCCAGATCGCGGGGCGCAAGCGCGTGCGCTTGATCGCGCCGTGCGACATCCCCAAGTTGTACAACCAGCGGCACTGCTTCACGCCGATCGACGGGCGCGACATCGACGTCCGGCGCTTCCCGATGATGGCCGGGGTGCCGGTGATCGACTGCGTGCTGGAGCCGGGCGAGATCCTCTTTCTGCCGGTCGGCTGGTGGCATTTCGTCGAGGCGCTCGATATCACCATCACCATCTCCACCACCCACTTCCGATGGGATAACGACTTCTATTCCGACTACCCGCCCAATCACGATTTCTGATTACGTACCCGGATCGATTACAATCAACTGGCCGACAGCAGACCGCAAGCGAGGCCGCCATGCCCATGCACTACCTGCGCGCCCTAACCAGCCCGCACCGCACCGATATCAGCAACCGCCGCCTTGGCCGCGCGCTGGCCTTCGTGGCCGGCGCGGTCAACGCGGGCGGTTTTTTCGCGGTCGGGCAATATACGTCCCACATGTCGGGCATCGTCTCGGCGCTGGCCGACAACGCCGCGCTGGGCGAGATGACGCTGGTGCTGGCGGGGGCGGCGTCGCTGTTCGCCTTCTTCCTGGGCGCGGCCACGTCCGCGATCCTGATCAACTGGGGCCGGCGCCGTGGCGCGCACAGCCGCTACGCGCTGCCGCTGATGGTGGAGTCGGCGCTGTTGCTGGTCTTCGGCCTGATGGGCAGCCGGCTGGCGGAGCACGGCCATCTTTCCGCCACCGTGGCGCTGCTGTGTTTTGTCATGGGACTTCAAAACGCCATCGTCACCAAGGTATCGCGCGCGGAAATCCGCACCACCCACGTCACGGGACTGGTGACCGACATCGGCATCGAACTGGGCAAACTGCTTTACTGGAACGCCGGCGGCGCCGGGACGGCGGGGGACAAGGTCGTCGCCGACCGCGACCGGCTATCGCTGCTATGCTCCTTGCTGGGCGCTTTCCTGCTTGGCGGCCTGGCTGGCGCCTTCGGTTTCAAATATGTGGGCTTTATCGCCACCGTTCCCCTGGCCCTGATGGTGCTGTCGCTCGCCATCATTCCCCTTTTCGACGATTACACCGCCCGCGGGAGATTGAGTAGAGGACCATGATTTATCGCGGCCGCCGGATTGCGCCGCCGGCGGAAACCCGCTATCTTTGAGCTATCCACTTTGAGCCATCCGTCAACACCCATCTCCTTACCGATGATCAGACCCGCGACACCGGACGATGCCTGCGCCATCGTCGATATCTACAACCACTACGTCGCCACCACGGTGATCAGTTTTGAAGAACGCCCCGTCACCCCGGACGAAATGGCCGGCCGCATCCGCGACGTGACGGCAGCCTTGCCCTGGCTGGTGTACGAGTCGGAGGGCAAGGTGGCCGGCTATGCCTACGCGACCAAATGGCGCGTGCGCAGCGCCTACCGCTTTTCGGCGGAGACCAGCGTCTACGTCGCGCCGGGACAGGGCGGCAAGGGCATCGGCTCGGCGCTGTACAAAACCTTGTTGGAAGAGCTGCGCGCACGGGAAATCCACATGGCCATCGGCGGCATCGCCCAGCCCAATCCGGCCAGCGTGGCGCTGCACGAGCGCCTGGGCTTCGAAAAAGTCGCCCATTTCAAGCAGGTGGGCCGCAAGTTCGATCGCTGGGTCGACGTGGGCTACTGGGAATTGCAACTCGGTTAATTGGACCACCAATGAACCGTGGTTGGCGATGCATCGTGCGTCGGGCAGCGTCAAAAGTTGATATCATGCGGCTTTGTTAACACCGGGTTCGCCCGCAGCCACCATGCCACAGGCCAGCAACGATACCGACTTGACGACATGTGAAAGCGAGCCAATACGCACGCCCGGCAGCATTCAGCCGCACGGTTTTTTGCTGGCGCTCTCGCCGCGCCTCGAGGTGCGGCAGGTCAGCGACAATCTCGCCCAATTCACCGGCATTCCACCGGAAAGCGCGCTGGGTCGGTCGCTGACGGACGTCATCGGCGCCGGCAGCGCCCGGGCGCTCGAGCCCAACCTGCGCGGCGGCCAGCTGCGCGAGCGTCCCGCCTACATCGCCACGGTCGGCGTGGAGGGCGAGTCGTTCGACGTGCTGGCACACGCCTACGACGATTTGCTGGTGCTCGAATTCGAGCGCTCCCGCAGCACCATCGGCGCCGGCATGCAGCAGCTATATCCGCTGGTCGGCGATTTCCTGAACAAGATCAGCGACGCCGATACGATCGCCGAATTGTGCCAGCTGGCGGCCAGCGAGATCAGCGCGCTGACCGGTTTCGGCCGGGTGCTGGTCTACAGCTTTGACGACGAGGGCCATGGCAACGTGCTCGCCGAATGTGCCGATGACGGCTACGACAGCTATCTTGGCCAGCGCTTTCCGGCCAGCGACATTCCACGCCAGGCCCGCGAGCTGTATCTGGCCAACCGGATTCGCCTGATCCAGGATGCCGACTACCAGCCGGCGCGCTTGGTGCCGCCCGAGAATCCATTGACCGGAAAGCCCAACGACCTGTCGTTCGCCTCGCTGCGCAGCGTCTCGCCGATCCACCTGCAATACATGCGCAACATGGGAACGCTGGCGTCGATGTCGGTGTCGCTGATCGTCAAGGGCAAGCTGTGGGGCCTGATTTCGTGCCACCACGCGCAGGCGCGCCACCTGAGCTTCCACCAGCGCAGCGTGTGCGAGCAGCTGGGGCAAATCCTGGCGCTGCGCATCCGCAACCGCGCCGACGCCGACCAGTTGCAGTTCCGGCTCGAGGTGCGGCGCGTGATGGTCAGCCTGCTGGGCGGGTTGACGCAGGGCGCGGACTTCATCGAAAACCTGCGCAGCGTGCTGCCCGAGCTGCTGCGCTTCGCGCGCGCCGGCGGCGTCGCCATCGTGGTCGACGACCGGTTGATCAGCTACGGCCATACCCCGGACGATGAGCAGATACGCGGCCTGGTGGACTGGCTCAGCGCCAACGTCCACGAGGACCTGTTCCACAGCGATCATCTGAGCACGCATGTCCCGGCGGCGGCGGCCTACAGCGGCGCCGCCAGCGGTTTGCTGGCGATGCCCATTTCGCGCATTCACCAGCACTATCTGCTGTGGTTCCGTCCCGAGGTGGTGTACGCGATCAATTGGGCCGGCCGTCCCGAAAAAATGGAAAAGGCCGCCGGTACGCTGTCGCCGCGCACCAGCTTCGCCAGCTGGCGCGAGGCGGTCCACGGCACCTCGGCGCCGTGGCACGAGGCCGAGCTGGAACTGGCGCTGGAATTCCGCACCGCGCTGCTGGGGATCGCGCTCGAGCGCGCCGAGCAGATGGCCGATCTGGCCGAGGAGCTGGGCCGCGCCAACAAGGAGCTCGAGGCGTTCTCGTACTCGGTGTCGCACGACCTGCGCGCGCCGTTGCGCCATATCGTCGGCTTTTCCGATCTGCTGATGGAGACGGCCGGCAGCGACAATCCGGAACGGCGCCAGCGCTTCCTGGTCAACATCAAGGAATCCGCGCGGCTGGCCGGCAAGCTGGTGGACGACCTGCTCAGTTTTTCGCAGATGGGCCGCGCGGCCCTGCGCCCGGTGCGCATGCGCATGACCGATCTGGTGCGCGGCTGCATCGACAAGCTGGCGCCGGACACGCCGGCGCGCCGCATCGATTGGCAGGTTGATCCGCTGCCGGAGATCGTCGCCGATCCGTCGTTCCTGCAGCTGGCGTTGTACAATCTGCTCTCGAACGCCGTCAAGTTCACGGCGCAGAGCGATCCGGCCGTGATACGCGTCACCAGCGAACAACTGCCCGAGGAAACCGTGTTCCATATCGCCGACAACGGCGTCGGCTTCAATATGGACTACGCGCACAAGCTGTTCGGCGTTTTCCAGCGGCTGCACCGGATGGAGGACTTCCAGGGCACGGGCATCGGCCTGGCGAACGTGCGGCGGATCGTCGAGCGCCACGGGGGGCGCGTCTGGGCGCGGTCGGCGCCGGGCGAGGGAGCGACGTTCTCCTTCGCCATACCCACCAAGACAAATACAAATACCGATAAAGTTTAAGGCACGCCTATGTTAAAGCCTATCCTGCTGGTTGAAGACAACCCTCACGATCTGGAGCTGACGCTGATTGCGCTGGAACGCAGCCAATTGGCCAATGAAGTGATCGTCGTGCGCGATGGCGCCGACGCGCTCGATTATTTGCACGCGCGCGGCACGTTCGCCAACCGGGAGCAGGGCAACCCCGCCGTGGTGCTGCTTGATTTGAAACTGCCCAAGGTCGACGGCCTCGAGGTGCTGGCCGAGATCCGTGGCAGCGCCACGCTCAAGAGCATTCCGGTGGTGATGCTGACGTCCTCCCGCGAGGAGCAGGACCTGATCCGCAGCTATGAACTGGGCGTGAACGCCTACGTGGTCAAGCCGGTCGATTTCCAGGAGTTCGTGCGGGCGATCGCCGACCTGGGGATTTTCTGGGCGGTGCTCAACGAGCCGCCGCCGGGGTCGTACCGCTACGTCAAGCCGCAGTAGCCGGGCTGCCCTTGCGCAGCAGGTGGCGGATGCTCGAACTGAGGGTTTCGACGGTATAGGGTTTTTGCAGCAGATTGACGCCCGGCGGCAGTCTGCCATCGTGCGACAGCACGCCTTCCGCATAGCCGGACGTGAACAGGATGTGCGCGTGCGGCAGCTTGGCGCGTACCAGTTCGCTCAATTCCAGGCTGCTCACGCGGCCCGGCATCATCACATCCGTAAACAGCAGATCGATATGGACGCCGCCGTCGATCAGATGCGTCGCCTGTTCCGCGTTGGCGCTGCTGAGCACTTGGTAACCCAGCGTCGCCAGCATGTCCACCGTCGCCGCGCGCACCGCCTCCTCGTCCTCCACCACCAGGATGGTCTCCACGCCGCCGGTCAACGCCGGCAACGCGGCGTGGCGCTCCGGTTCGGCCTGCGCGTCGCTGCGGCGCAGGTAGATCTGTACGCAGGTACCGGTGCCGAGGGTGCTTTGCAGTGCGATCTCGCCGCCGGACTGCTTGACGAAACCGTAGGCCATGCTCAGGCCAAGGCCCGTGCCCTGGCCGGTCGGCTTGGTGGTGAAAAACGGCTCGAACGCGCGCTGCATCACCTCTTGCGACATGCCCGATCCGGTGTCGGCGATCTCGATCAGCACATAGTCGCCCTGGCCGTCGCCGATCTTGGCCAGCCGCTCCGAGCCGGCCTGCAGGTTGCGGGCGCGGATGGTCAGCGTGCCGTCGCCGCCCATGGCGTCGCGCGCGTTGATGGCCAGGTTCAGGATCACATTATTGAGCTGGCCGACGTCGACATCGGTGTTCCACAAACGCGGCGCGATGTCGGCGATGACCACCGCGCGCGGGCCGAGCACGCGGCGCAGCATGTCGTCCATGTCGGCCAGCACCGGCGTCAGGTCGACCACCGCGCTTTGCAGCGGCTGGCGGCGCGCGAACGCCAACAGGTGCGCGGCCAGCCGCGCGCCGCGCTCGACACCATTGAGCGCGTTCTCGATGCGCGCCATGCCCTGCGGGTTGACGTCGCCGATCATCTGCAGCAGGTGCAGGTTGCCGCTGATGATTTGCAGGACGTTGTTGAAATCGTGGGCCACGCCGCCGGTCAACTGGCCGATCGCCTCCATCTTTTGCGCCTGGTGCAGGGCGGCCTGGCTGACCCGCAATTCCTCCTCGCGCTGGCGCAATTCCAGGAAGGCGGCGTCGCGCTGCTGGCGCGCCTGGTAGGCGGCGCAGTGGTAGCGGATGCGCGCCTCCAGTTCGCGCGCCTCCGGCCATTTCACCAGGTAGTCGTTGGCGCCGAGCGCGAAGGCCTGCGCCTTGATATCGGCATCGTCCTCGGACGACAGCAATATCACCGGCAGATGCTCGGTGTATGGATCGGCGCGCAGCATGCGGATCACGTCGAAGCCGTCGGCGCCGGGCATGCGCAGGTCGACCAGCAGGACGGTCGCCTCGGTCTCCTTGCACAGTTCAACGGCCAGTTCGGCGCGGTTGTCGTAGCGCAGCGTGATACCTTGCTGGCGCGCCATGTGATAGCCGATCAAGTCTTCGGCCATCGCTTCATCGTCGATCAACAGTACGGAGCAGTTCCGGGATTGGTTTTGGGTCATAGGCATTATGCTGGTAGTCCATAAATTTTACCTGAGCTCCATTTTTTCAGAAAACGCCGGCGCCTACTGTGCGCGCGCTAGCACTACGCTGTGTAAAATCTTGCTATCAATAAAAACCCGGGAAGTATCTTGGAAGAAATTTCCATCGTGGAACAAGATGTGCTGACGGCGCTGCGGCAGGCCACCGCGCGGCGTCATGCGGAACTCGACGCGCGCACGCCGTTGGCCGCCGGCGCGGCGGATCTGCGCGCGTATCACGATCATTTGCGGTTGCTGGAGCGGTGGCTGGCGCCGATCCAGGCGTGGATGGCGCAATTCGACGAAGGTCCGGCGCTGCCCGATCATCTGCATGCGATCCGGCGGGATCTGGCGCATGTGGCGCTGGCCGGGATGCCGGCGCCATCGCTGGCGCAAGGCGTGGCGGCGCAGG
>DATMSN010000846.1:0-3730 GCA_035565375.1 Duganella sp.
GGCCGCGCGCCGCAGGGCGTGCCGTCGCCGGCGCAGTGAATTGACCGCAGCGACTGCGCCTTCCGGCCGTTACGTCGACAGGCGTTTTCTCACTTCGTAGACGTTGCGGCCCACTTCGCGTACCACTTCGAGCAGCTTGGCCGGCGGGACATCGAATTCGTCGGCCCAGTAGCGCACCGCCTGCGTGACGTTGGGGTTGATCGTATTTTGAAAGCGGAAGTCCGCCGGCTTGGTGGTTTGAGGTGCGTGCATGATGTTGACTAACTAGTACGATGATGCGTCATCGTCGCAGCGATTAGCCCGGTCCACCGTGCACTCACGCACATACGGCGCAATCGGGTCGCGCTTGACCGCATAGAACTATTTGATGATAATGGTAATCATTCCTGTTTAGCGAGCCACGCCCCGTCGGCGCCAGCCAGCCCACCATCTGTTAGAAAGCCTGGCGCCTTGATCTCCCTGAATCCCATGCTGTACCCGCGCGCGCCTTTGGCCGGCGCGGTTCTCGCCGTCGCCGCCATGTCGGCACCGCACGTCGCGGCGCAAACCGCCGACGACCTTCCGGTGCCGGCGGTGCTGGTGTCGGCCTCGCGCTCCAACGTTGCCGCCAACCAGGCGCCGCAAACGGTGGTCATCATCAAGCAGGAAGAGATCGAGCGGCAGATGGCGATATCGGGCAATTCGTCCGATGTGTTGAGCAGCGTGCTGCCTTCCTACACGCCCAGCAGGGGCAAGATGAACGGCTCCGGCGAGACGCTGCGCGGCCGCACGCCGCTGATACTGGTCGACGGCGTGCCGCAATCGAACCCGATGCGGCCCACCGGCCGCGAGGCGCACACGATCGATTTTTCGATGGTGGAGCGGATCGAGGTGGTGCAGGGCGCGAACGCGATCAATGGCCTGGGCGCGACCGGCGGCACCATCAACATCATCACCAAACGCCCGCGGAAGGGCGCGTTCAACCAGTCGATCGACGTGCAGGCGACGCTGCCGACCAGCGACATCGGCACCGACACGGCCAGCTACAAGACGGCTTACCGCCTGGATGGCCGCGACGACAAGTTCGAATACCTGTTCGCCCTGTCGTACGAGGACCAGGGGCTGTACGTGGACGGCAAGGGGCGCCCGATCGGCACCGACAACACGCAGGGCGACCTGATGGACTCGCGCACCTACGATGTGCTGGCGAAGCTGGGCTACTGGATCGACGACGATCAGCGCCTGCAGCTTTCCGTGAACCGCTACAAGATCAAATCCAAGGCCGGTTACCTGGCCGTGGCGGGGGATCGGGCGCTGGGTATCCCCACCACCTCGGTCGAGGGTAGCCCGCCCGGCGCGCCGCCTTGGAACGACGTGTGGACGTCGAGCCTGAGCTACCGCCATGCCAATCTGGCGGGGATGGAGTTGTCGGCGATGGTGTTCAACCAGGAGTTCGAGGGGCTGTTCGGCGCCGACATCTCGGCCACCTTCCAGGACCCGCTGATCGCGCCGGCCGGCACGCTGTACGATCAATCGCGATCGCTCGCCTCCAAGTACGGCAGCAAGGTCGGTTTGAGCCGCGACGATCTGCTGAACGGCCGCCTGAAGCTGACCGTGGGCTTCGATACGCTGTTCGACAAGGGCAAGCAGGACCTGTACCTGACCAACCGCACCTATGTGCCGGAATCCGAATACCGCAACCTGTCCCTGTTCCTGCAAGGCGAATACAAGCTGCTCGACACGTTGACGATGCACGCCGGCGTACGCAAGGAGAGGGCCGACTTGAAGATCGATAGCTACCGCACGCTGGCGCAGTACCGGCGCGTGCCGGTGGAAGGCGGCACCATCGATTTCAACGAGACGCTGATGAACGCGGGGCTGGTCCTGAATCCGTCCAGCGACGTCACGCTGTTCACCAGCTATTCGGAAGGTTTCGGCATGCCGGATATCGGCCGGGTGCTACGCTCCATCAACACCGTCGGCCAGAGCGTGGCCAATATGCGCGAGCTGCGGCCCATCCTGACCAAGAGCGTGGAAGCGGGCGTACGCTATCACGGCGGCGCGTGGGATCTGGATGCGAGCGTGTTCCGCTCCGATTCGGACTTCGGCACGCGGGTGGTGCCGATCAACGGCGCGTTCATGATGGCGCGCGAGAAAACGCGCATCGAAGGCGTGGACCTGGGGCTGGGACATCGTTTCACCAAGGCGCAGCGCGCCAAGCTGTCGTACGCCTACACCAAGGGGCGTTACGACAGCGACGAGAACGGCTCGCTGGACGCCAGGCTCGATGGCCTGAATGTCGCGCCCAACCGCCTGATCGCCACCTGGAGCTCGGACTGGAACGGCCGGCTGTCGACCTTCGTGCAGGCGCAGCACGCGTTCAAGCAGTCGTTCGACGATCCGGCCAAGGACTTCGGCGGCTACACGCTGGTCGACGCGAGCGCGAATTATAAACTTGGCAAGGGCGTTGGCAAGGGCGTGGGCAAGGGCGAGCTGCGTCTGTCGATCGCCAATCTGTTCGACCGCGATTACATCACCTACTATTCGCAAAGCGCGCTGGTCGAGCCCAAGCGCTACTTTGCGGGGCGCGGCCGAGCCGTGAGCCTTGGCTACGCGTTGCGTTTTTGATACGCGCGGGCGGTGGCGGCACGTTGGGTGCCGCGCCCTCCAGCGTTCTTACGTCGACAGGCGCTTGCGCACTTCGAGCAGGTTGCGGCCCACTTCGCGCACCACTTCGAGCAGCTTCGATGGCGGCACGTCGAATTCGCTGGCCCAATAGCGCACGGCCTGCGTCAGGTTGGGATTAATCGTATGCTGGCAGCGGAAATCCGCTTCATTGGCGTTTTGATATGCTTGCATGATGTCTCATTTATTGATAGTGCGACGTTGATCAAATGGCACCGGTTGCGTTGTCCTACATTGCTTTAACGCATGGGCTGCCGATTCGGATGACAAACCGACGCAAAAAAATGGGGGGCGGACCACGCCGTCCGGCCGGTCCGCCCCACGTGACATCCGTGCTTGTCTCCTCGTCAAGGTTGCGCGGTGGCGTGCGCGGTCGGCGCATGCGCCGGCGTGGCGTAGCGGGCGATGCTGAACGGCGCGATCGGCGTATCGGTGGCGCCGGTGGCGATCAATTCGGCCATCGTCTCGCCGACGCCCGGCCCGACCTGGAAGCCGGCGCCGCAAAAGCCGAACGCGTAGTGCAGGCCGGCGGTGGTCGCGCTCGTGCCCATCACCGGCAGGTCGTCCGGCATATAGCCTTCCACGCCACTCCATACGCGGATGATATTCAGTTTGGTCACCACCGGCGCCAGGCGCGCCATCTGCTTGAACTGCGTTAGCGTATGCTCGGGCAGCACCGGCGCCGTGCGCGGCTCGGTGGTGGAATTCGAGCGTCCGCACCCGCCCATGACGATGTTGCCGCGCTTGACCTGGCGGAAGTACAGCGTCTCCTCCAGGGTGGTGGCGGCGACGCCGATCGACGGCCCGACGATGTAGGGCATAGGCTCGGTCACCGCCATTTGCGGCCCGCGCACCACCAGTGGAACCGGCTCGTTGAACTGCGCCGCCATCTTGGCGCCCCAGGCGCCGCTGGAAACGAGCATCACCGGCGCGGTGAACTCGCGGCCGTCCGCGCACACCGCGCGGAAATCCACACCGTCCTTCGATAGCGACTTGACTTCCGTATTCTCGTGGATGTGCGCGCCGGCGCGCGCCGCCGCGCGGCCGAACGCCGGCGCCGCCAACC
>DATMSN010000847.1:0-11501 GCA_035565375.1 Duganella sp.
ACCTGGACGGCCCGCGCGAACTGATCGCCTCGCGCATGGCGGCGCGCGCCGGCCACTACATGCCGCCGTCGCTGCTGGAGAGCCAGCTGGCGTCGCTGGAACCGCTGCAGGCCGACGAGGCCGGCATCGTGCTCGACATCCTCAAAGACCCGTCCGAGCTGGTGCGCGACATTTTGCGGACCACGGACAATAACCATCAGCAGGAGACAACATGACATCGACCACCCACATCCCCACCCGATCCGCGCCGCCAGGGCCCGCCTGACGGCGCACACCGAGCTCTCCCGGGGTGGCGTCTCCCGCCAAGCCGGACCGGGCGCCCGTCGCGAGCGGGTGTCCGGTCCGGCGTTCCGCCCCGTTCGGGCAGTGGAGTTCCGGCTCCACTGCCTGTTTTTACATCCGCGTTAATATCGACCGTAATCGTATCCAAGACAAGGCGACTGTGAATAAAGCACTGACCTGGCGTGAAAAAATCAGCTACGGCATCGCCGATATGGGCTTCAATTTTTATTGGACCAATATCGCCACCTTCCTGCTGATCTACTACACCGACGTCTTCGGCATCTCGGCCGGCGCGGCGGCGTCGATGATGTTTACGATCAAAATCATCAACGCCTTCACCGATCCGATGATCGGCGCCGCCGCCGACCGCACCACCACCCGCTTCGGCAAATTCCGCCCCTACCTGATCTGGGTGCCGGTGCCGCTGGCCTGCGCCGCCATCCTCACCTACACCACGCCGGACCTGGGCCACGACGGCAAGCTGGTTTGGGCCTACGGCACCTATCTGCTGATGATGGTCTGCTACACCTGCATCAACATCCCGTACAACGCCTTGTCCGGCGTGCTGTCGGCCGATCCGCAGGAGCGCTCCACCGTCAACGGCCTGCGCTTCATCTTCGCCTTCGCCGGCGGCACGCTGGTCACCGCCGCCACGCCGGCGATGGTGTCGTGGCTCGGCGCCGGCGACGATAAACTGGGATGGCAGCTGACGATGCTGGCGTGGAGCGTGTTCGCCTCCGCCCTGTTCGTGCTGACGTTCCTGAACACGCGCGAGCGCATCGCCCCGGCGCCGACGCAGAAATCCAACGTCATGCAGGATATCCGCGACCTGTCGCGCAACCGGCCTTGGGTGGCGCTGTTCTTCCTGGCGCTGATCATCATGATCACCATCACCTTGCGCACCACCAGCGCGGCGTACTACTTCAAGTACGTGGTCGGACGGCCGGAGCTGATGCAGGGCTTCGTGCCCGCCTACATGATCTCGGCCGCCATCGGCGCCTCGCTCACGCCCTTCCTGACGCGCTTCATCGACAAGAAAAAGCTGATGATGATCCTCATGAGCGTGACCGCCCTGCTGTCGTCGGCCTTCTTCTTCGTGCCGAAGGACCAGGTCACGCTGATGTTCGCGCTGCAGATCGGCATGGGCCTGGCGCTGGGGCCGAAGTCGCCGCTGGCCTTCTCGATGTACGCCGACACCGCCGACTACAACGAATGGCGCACCGGCCGCCGCGCCACCGCGATGACCTTCGCCGCCGCCACGTTCTCGCAAAAGCTCGGCACCGCGATCGCGGTGGCCGTCATCGGTTCGCTGTTCACCCAGCTCGGATATGTCGCCAACGCCGCGCAATCGGCCGGCTCGCAGGCCGGCATCGTCTGGCTGATGTCCTTCATCCCGGCGGCGTTCGCGGTGCTGGCGGTGGCGGTCATGTTCTTCTATAACCTCGACAACGCCAAGCTGGTCCAGATCCAGGCGGATCTGGAACAACGCAAAGCGGCATCGTAACAACCCCACGCTCACAATTTACGGAGACCGTCTCATGCTACGCCCAACCCACAATGGCGACCGCTTCGAACTGACCAGCGCCACCGCGATGCCGCGCGCCGCCGGCTTCCTGTGGAACCAGAAGATGATGATACAGGTGACCTGCCGCGGCTACGCCGTCGCGCAGTACATGCAGCCGGAGCCCGCCAAGTACGCCTATGCGCCCAACCTGGAGGCCAAGACCTTCATGCAACCGGAGCAGAACTACTACGCCCACCACCCGGGCCGCTTCTTCTACATCAAGGACGAGGAAACGGGCGAGCTGTTCTCGGCGCCGTACGAGCCGGTGCGCACGCCGGTCGACAGCTTCAACTTCTCGGTCGGCAAAAGCGACATCGAGTGGACCATCGAGCACCTGGGCCTGAGGATCGAGCTGACGTTGAGCATCCCGACCACCGACGTGGTCGAACTGTGGTCGCTGCGCGTGACCAACCTGTCCGGGCGCGCGCGCAAGCTCAGTGTCTATCCCTACTTCCCGATCGGTTACATGTCGTGGATGAACCAGTCGGGCGAATACCGCGCGGATCTGGGCGGCGTGGTGGCCAGCAGCGTGACGCCGTATCAAAAGGTCACCGACTACTTCAAGCAGAAGGATTTCAAGGACAAGACCTACTTCCTGTGCGAGCAGGCGCCGGCGGCGTGGGAGGTGCAGCAGCAGGCCTTCGAGGGCGAAGGCGGCCTGCATTATCCAAGCGCGATACAGGAGCCGTTGCTGGCCAACGGCGACGCCCGTTATGAAACGCCGGCCGCCGTGGTGCAATACCGCCTGGCGCTGGAGGACGGGCAGTCGCAGGACTACCGCTTCATTTTCGGCCCCGCCTTCGACGACGCGGAAATCGTCGCCATGCGCGAAAAATACCTGGGCGCCGCCGCCTTCGACAGCGCCCGCAAGGACTACGCGGAGTACATCGCCGGCGGGCGCGGATGCCTGCGCATCGAAACGCCGGACAAGGAGCTCGACAACTTCGTCAACAACTGGCTGCCGCGCCAGGTGTTCTACCACGGCGACGTCAATCGCCTCAGCACCGATCCGCAGACCCGCAACTACCTGCAGGACAACATGGGCATGAGCTTCATCAAGCCCGCGGTGATGCGCGCGGCCTTCCTGCACGCGCTGTCGCAGCAGGAGGCCAGCGGCGCCATGCCGGACGGCATACTGCTGGCCGAGGGCGCGGAACTCAAATACATCAACCAGGTGCCGCACACCGACCACTGCGTGTGGCTGCCGGTGGCGCTCAAGGTGTATCTGGACGAAACCGGCGACTACGACATCCTCAACGAGGACGTCGTGGGCCACGAGAGCGGCGCCGCCATCACCGTCTCCGAACGCATGAGCAGCGCGATGGACTGGCTGCTGCAGGCGCGCGACCAGCGCGGCCTGAGCTACATCGCCCAGGGCGACTGGTGCGATCCGATGAACATGGTCGGCTACAAGGGACGCGGCGTATCGGGCTGGCTGACGGTGGCCACCGCCCACGCGCTGAACCTGTGGGCGGAGATCTGCGAAAGCAGTTGCAACGGCGGTGGCGCCAGCGCCTCGCTGGCGGAAAGCGCCAGGCACTTCCGCGCCGGCGCGGTGGCGGTCAACCGCGCGGCCAACGAACATCTGTGGGACGGCGAATGGTACGCGCGCGGCATCACCGACGACAACGTCACCTTCGGCATCAGCAAGGACAAGGAAGGCCGCATCTATCTGAACCCGCAGGCGTGGGCGATACTGGGCGGCGCGGCCGACGCCGGCCAACGGGCCGCGATGATGGCGCAGGTGGAGCGGCAACTCGATACGCCGTACGGCGTGGCGATGTTCGCGCCACCCTACAGCGCCATGCGCGACGACGTCGGCCGCGTGACGCAAAAACATCCCGGCTCGGCGGAAAACGGCGCGGTCTACAACCACGCCTCGATCTTCTACATCCACAGCCTGTACACCATCGGCGAAGGCGACCGCGCCTACAAGCTGCTGCGCCAGATGATCCCCGGCCCGAGCGAGGCCGATTACCTGCAGCGCGGCCAGCTGCCGGTGTTCATCCCGAACTACTACCGCGGCGCGTACCACCAGTATCCGCGCACGGCGGGCCGCTCCAGCCAGTTGTTCAACACGGGCACCGTGTCGTGGGCCTACCGCTGCTTTATCGAGGGGCTGTGCGGCTTGAAAGGCGATAGCGACGGTTTGCTGGTCAAACCGCAGCTGCCCAAGCACTGGGACGGCATCAAGGTCACACGCCGGTTCCGCTACGCGACCTTCGAGGTGGCGGTCCGCCGCGCCGATGTCGCCGAAATTCAGGTTTCGCTGGACGGAAAACGATTGCCTGAACCCCGCGTGACCGGTATCGTTGCGGGTGGAGTGTACGCGCTGGAGGTTTTGATCCCGCGCGCCGACCAATAAATCAAAATATAAGGACAAAGCAATCGTATGAAGAAGCGTCTCTGGCTGTCACTGGCACTGGTTTACCCCCTCATGCTGTCTTCCACACTCACCGGCGCGGCCCACGCCGCCGACGGCAAACGTCCCTGGCTCGATAGCGCCCTGACGCCGGACGCGCGCGCCGAGCAACTGGTCAAGGCCATGACGCTGGACGAGAAGATCCAGACCGTCTTCGGCTACTTCTCCACCGATTTCGAGTCCAAGAAACATATCGCGCCGAAGGAAGGCCGCAAGGATTCGGCCGGCTTCGTGCCGGGCATCGAGCGTCTGGGCCTGCCGCCGCAATGGCAGGCCGACGCCGGCGTCGGCGTGGCCACGCAGGCGGCGTCGAAAAAACCGTACCAGCGCACCTCCCTGCCCTCCGGCCTGGCCACCACGGCCACCTGGAATCCCGAGCTGGCCTTCGCCGGCGGCGCGATGATCGGCGGCGAGGCGCGCAAGACCGGCTTCAACGTCATGCTGGCCGGCGGCGTCAATCTGATGCGCGAGCCGCGCAACGGCCGTAACTTCGAATACGGCGGCGAAGATCCGCTGCTGGCCGGCGTCATGGTCGGCGAGCAGATTCGCGGCATCCAGTCCAACCACATCGTCTCGACGCTCAAGCACTTCGCCTTCAACGACCAGGAAACCAACCGCAACCACGTCAACGTCAAGATCGACGACAAGGCCGGCCGCATGTCCGACCTGCTGGCGTTGCAGATCGCGATGGAGCGCGGCGATCCTGGTTCCGTGATGTGCGCGTACAACCGCGTCAACGGCGCCTACGCGTGCGAAAACGACTACCTGCTGAACCAGGTGCTGAAGCAGGATTGGGGCTTCAAGGGCTACGTCATGTCCGACTGGGGCGCGACCCACTCCACCGTTCCCGCCGCGATCAACGGCCTGGATCAGCAATCGGGCCACCCGTTCGACAAGTCGGCCTACTTCAACGAGGCGCTGAAGGAAGCGGTGGTCAACGGCCACGTGCCCGAGGCGCGCCTGAACGACATGGTCAAGCGCATCACCCGCACCATGTTCGCCCACGGCGTGGTCGAGCACCCGGTGGCGACGCCGACCTCCGACGACGCCGGCATCGACTTCGGCGCCAACGGCAAGATCTCGCAGGCGGACGCCGAGGAAGCCATCGTACTGCTCAAGAACAGCGCCGACCTGCTGCCGCTCGGCGCCAACGTGCGCACCATCGCCATCATCGGCGGCCACTCGAACGTGGGCGTGCTGTCCGGCGGCGGATCGGCCCAGGTCTATCCGGTCGGCCTGTCGCCGGTCGCCAACGAAGGCCCGGCCTTCTTCCCGGGGCCAATGGTCTACCACCGCTCGTCGCCGATGCAGGAACTGGGCGCGCGCACCAAGGCCAAGGTGGTCTACCACGACGGCAAGGATGCCGCCTCCGCCGCCAAACTGGCCGCGTCCAGCGACGTCGCCATCGTTTTCGGCAACCAGTGGATGGCCGAGTCCTTCGACGCGCCGGATCTGAACCTGCCGAACAAACAGGACGCGCTGATTGCCGCCGTGGCCAAGGCCAACGCCAAGACCATCGTGGTGCTGCAGACCGGCGGCCCGGTCGTCATGCCATGGCTGAACAGCGTCGGCGCGGTGGTCGAGGCCTGGTACCCGGGTACCAACGGCGGCGCCGCGATCGCGCGCGTGCTGACCGGCGAAGTCAATCCGTCCGGACGCCTGCCGGCCACCTTCCCCGCGTCGGTGGCGCAATTGCCACGGCCGGTGATCGACGGCGACGCGGTGACCAAGGATGAAAACATCATCGAAAAAGTCGCCACCGACTACAACATCGAGGGCGCGGCGGTCGGCTACAAGTGGTTCGATCTGAAGGGCCACAAGCCGCTGTTCCCGTTCGGTTACGGCCTGTCGTACACCAGCTTCGCCTATGCGGACCTGAGCGCGAACAAGTCGGCCGACGGCGCCGGCATCGACGTCAGCTTCAGCGTGCAGAACACCGGCAAGCGCGATGGCAAGGCGGTAGGACAAGTGTATGTGTCGCCGGCGGCCGGCGGCTGGGAAGCGCCGAAGCGCCTGGGCGGCTGGGACAAGGTGGCGGTGAAGGCCGGCGCCAGCGGCAAGGCCAAGGTGAAGATCGATCCGCGTTTGCTGGCCATGTATGACAGCGCCAGCAAGACCTGGAAAATCGCCGGCGGCGAATACATCGTCACCCTGGCCGAATCGGCCGGCGCCAAGCCGGCGGCCACCGTCAAGGTGAAGCTGGACGCGCGCACGCTCAATATCAGCGGACGTTAAGCCCTAGCGGATGCGGCATCGCAATTCACGCGGTGCCGCATTCCTCTTGTATTATTTCTCTTTCCAGAACACGTCGACCGTGTCGACGCTGTCCTGATTCCACGCCTGCACCCTGGCCTCGACGAAGGTACCCTCCATGTCGTCACGTGGCGTGATCTTGGTCGCGTAGTAGCGGAACTGTGCGCCATGCTTTTCCTGCGCCAGCTGCTCCGCCTTCTGCTTCAAATCACTTTTCTGTCCAAGCTGTTTGCCGGTCAGCGCCAGCATCGCCAGCGCCACGCCTATGGTCAGCGCCACATTGATGGCTGGCTTCTTGCGGCCGGTGGTTTGCATCGCCGCCTGCACCGGTTGACGGCCCAGTTGCTGCAAGAGCCAGTAGAGCAGGCCGCAGAAGATCACCAGCGGCAGCGCCGCGCCGAAGTGCGTCGCCGGCGCCAAGCGCAGTTCCGTCATGGTCAGGTCGATCGGCTGCATCAGCGACATGGCGCCGCTGGCCAGCGCCATCGGCAGCAGGATGGCGGCGATCCAGATCAGCGCCGAGGCGGCCTTGAGACTGCCGCGCATCAGCAGCACGCCGGCGATCACGGCGGGGATGGTCATGCTGTAGGAATAGCTGGCGCCGGTGGACAGGCACCAGATCATGTAGGCGATATCGACCGCCCCGACCACCAGCAGGACGACGCCGGCCCGGTGCAGGATTTGCGGTGCGGTTTGTGTTTCGATCAAATTGGCTCCGCAGTATTTACAGTGAGCCAATATTGTAGCTGATGCCACTCCAGCCGGGCGGCACCCGCCCGCCGCGCGCGGCAAGGGATGCGGCGCGGGACGGCCAGCGGGGGGCCACTTAACGTACTGTCCCCTATTTGGATGTCCATGAAACCCGGGCTATCTCAACTTGCCCCCATCTTGTGACCCCGTCTTGGACCTTGCCCAACCTGGTCTCACAGCCGAGAGAATCGAAAATTGCAGTGGTCCGCCCCGCCGGCCAACGTTTGTGTTCTTTCCAAGCGAATGCCGCGCGCGGCATAGGCGACGAAATCGAGCCCGCAAATGTTCGGCAGGATTTCTTCGTTTTCATGATGCGCCGCGAATTTGCAAAAGCCGCAAGCTCGATAGTTGATACCGAATTCAAAGTTATCGTTCGGGCCCGGCTCAACGAAATCGTAGACGAAGTCTTCCGGAAACTCTTTCTGATGGCCGTCTGTCGCGCTTCTTGCAGCCTGCTCGCGCAGCAAAGCCTGATTCTCGGACGACATGAAGTGGCGCCCGGCGTCGAGACGTTCCGCTTCGGGCACGGTGAGCAATTGCGCCTTGTAGGTATCCCGCTCGATTTCGCCGATCACGGACACCGGCACGCCGTGCCGCCGCAGCACCCGGCTAATGGCCATAAAGCCCAGCAGACGCATAAAGAAATCGCTCATACGACTTGACGCGCCTCCGACATACGGCATCTGCGTGAGGACGATTTGGAATTCATCCATTACCTGCTGACGAATACCATCCATATTGGATAGCTGCGCGCGTTGGTACAACATCGCTTCGGCAAGATCGAGGCGATGGAGCATGGCCGCCTCCATGGCACCGCGATGCGACTCGTAATAGGGATGGATGATTTCGGCCATGGGACACCTCACTAACAGTCTGTTGCAAGCATACTCCACAACCCTGCGGAGGCCTGGTCAGGCGGCGGCCTTGCGGCGCCGGCGCGCGTTCTTGGGATCGGCGATCAGCGGACGGTAGATTTCCACGCGGTCGTGTTCGCGCAGCACGGTGTCGAGCGACTTCTTCTTGGCGTAGATGCCGACCTGCATCGTGGCCGGGTCGATGCCGGGCACTTCGGCCAGCACGCCGCTGGCGGCGATGGCCTGCTCCAGCGTGGTGCCCAGCGGCACCCGCAGCGCGCGCAGGAATTGCACCGCGTCGCTGGCGTAGCACACTTGAACGTTGATGATCTCAGCCGCCATAGACGGTTTCCGCCCGTTTGCAGAAGGAATCGACCATGCTGTTGGCGATCATGCCGAACACCGGCCCGACCAGCTTGTCCAGCAAGGTGCCGGAAAATTCATAGCGCATATCCAGTTCGATTTTACAGGCATCGTCGCGCAGCGCCTTGAAGGTCCACACCCCGTCGAGGCACTTGAAAGGACCGTCGACCAGCTTCATCTTGATGGTGGTCGGCGCCGTGTTCTCGTTGGAGGTCGTGAAGCCCTGCTTGACGCCGTGGTAGTTGATGCCGATGCTGGCCACCACCACGTTGCCGCTGCGCTCGCGGATCTCGACGCCGCTGCACCACGGCAGAAACTTGGGATAGTCTTCGATGTTGGCGACCAGGTCGAACATCTGCTGGGCGCTGTAACCGAGGAAAACTGATTTGTGCACTACTGCCATTGGCTAACCATTTGCTATGATGTTGAATTAGTCGCGTTTTTTGACGCGAAGCAGTAGTTTAACCGACCCGCACGGGTTTACAGCTGATTTACGACTCCATGACCATAGCCGATAACAAAAAAGCCTTCTTTGACTACTTCATCGAGGACCGCTACGAAGCGGGCATCGTGCTCGAGGGCTGGGAAGTGAAGGCGATCCGCGACGCCCGCGTGCAGATCAAGGAAGCCTACGTCACCATCCGTGGCGACGAGCTGTTCCTGTTCGGCGCCCACATCAGCGCCCTGCCCACCGCGTCCACCCACATCAGCCCGGAGGCGGTGCGCACCCGCAAGCTGCTGCTGCACCGCCAGGAGATGGACAAGCTGATCAGCAAGGTCGAGCGCTCCGGCTACACCCTGGTGCCGCTCAACCTGCATTACAAGGGCGGCCGCGTCAAATGTGAAATCGGCCTGGCCAAGGGTAAAAAGATGCACGACAAGCGCGCCACCGAGAAGGATCGCGACGGCAAACGCGAAGTGGCCGCCGCGATGAAGACCCACAGCCGCTAAACTGTTGCGCGCTCCGTACACAACCCGGCCCCGAACCGGGTTTTTTATCGCCTTCAGAATTTCTAATCGGAAACATCCATGCTAAACTGGGCGCTGGATGATTTCACATTCACGGCCGACCCATGCGGGTTCGGGCGCGCGATACGGTAGACTTTTGACGATGAGGCAACAATGGCGCTGAAAACTGCAATGGCTCTGGCAGCCGGATTGGTCCTGTCAGGATGTGCGGCGCGCTACACGCCGACGCCGCTGGCCGCGAACTTCCCCATCACCAAGCAGGCCAAGCTGCAGGCCGCCTACCACTGGGGCGTGGTGTCCAACAACATCGAAAAACGGCTGGTGGCCGAGCTGAAGAAAAGCCCGCCCCGCCCGGTCTACATCAACGAGCCCAGGGACCCGAACGCCTTCCAGCGCGCGCTGGTGGCCCAGTTGACGACCTCGCTCGTCAACGATGGCTACGTCGTCTCGCGCACGCCGGCCGGTTCGCTCAAGATCGATCTGGACGTACAGACCGTCACCTTCGGCGTGGCGCGTCCGCAGTACCGCCCCATCGGCGAGCGCACCGCGCTGCCCGGCGGCGTGTCGATGGCCGAACTGGAACCGGCGCCGCTGTCGCGCTGGCGCGCCATCGGCACCGGCTGGGACCCGTTCGACAGCACCAACGCCCAGTTCTCCCCCGGCGACACGCCGAAGACCGAAATCATCGTCACGCTCTCGGTCTCCGACCAGTACCGCTATCTGGCGCGCAGCACGTCGGCCTATTACGTGGCCGATTCCGACCGCGAACTGTACGGCATCGTCGATCCGGAGCCCGAAACCAACAAACTGACCCGTACCTTCAAAGTACGCGGAGACATGTAAATGCCGATCACATCCCTGGCCCGCGCCGCCGCGCTGGCGCTGCCGTTGCTGCTGGCGGCGTGCTCCTCCACCACGACCAAGGAGGAAGGCAATTATTCGACGATCTCGTCCAACCAGTTCATCGACGCCAACTACAAAGCCGCCGATTCGCTGATGCATCAGCTGAACGGCAAACTGAGCGCCGACAAGCCGCTGATCATGGCCACCATCGTCAACATCGACGCGCTCGAGCAGACCACGACCTTGGGCCGCCTGGTGTCGGAGCAATTGTCGACGCGGCTCGCGCAAGGCGGCTTGAGCATGATTGAAATGAAACTGCGCAACAACGTCTACCTGAAGCGCAATCAGGGCGAGCTGATGCTCACCCGCGAGATCGGCGAAGTGGCCACCGCCCACAACGCCCAGGCGATCGTGGTCGGCTCGTACGCGGAAACCAGCGACATGGTGTTCATCAACGTCAAGGTCATCCAGCCGAACACCAACTTCGTGCTGGCCGGGCAGGACTATGTGCTGGCCAAGGAAGCCATCGTCCGCTCGATGTTGCAGCGGAACTAATGCTTGTTAACCCGCACCCCACGCGGGGTCGTACCCAACGGGTACGACCCCTAAGCCGTAAGGCAGGCGTATCGCTTAGGCGAGCGGGTTGGAAAACGCTCACAACAGGCGCGGCAGCACCTCGGCCGCCGCCGCCTCCACCTTCAGTCCGATCAAGTCGTCGGCCCGGGTCTTGCCCAGGTTGATCGCCGCGATCGGCTTGCCCGCGGCGGCCGCCAGTTTGCAGAAGCGGTAGCCCGAAAACACCATCAGCGACGAGCCCACGACCAGCAAGGCATCGGCCCGCTCCATCATGGCCAGCGCGTCGGCGGTGCGCTGGGCCGGGATATTATCGCCAAAGAAAATCACATCGGGCTGCAAGGTGCCGCCGCAATGGGCGCACACCGGCACGTGGAAGTGTTGCAGCGCCTCGAGCTCGACCTCGGCGTCGCCGTCGGGGCGCACCTCGGCGTCGACGGCGAACAGGCCGGGGTTGGCCGCCAATAATTCATCCTGGATCGCGGCGCGCGCGCTGACGCGGCGGCACTCCAGGCAGACGACGCCGTGGATGTTGCCGTGCAGTTCGATCAGGTCGCGGCTGCCGGCGCGCTGGTGCAGGCCGTCGACGTTTTGCGTGATCAAGCCGCCGATGCGGCCGGCCTGCTCC
>DATMSN010000848.1:0-2162 GCA_035565375.1 Duganella sp.
GCCGGCGCCGCCGGCGCGGGGTCGGCCGCCAGCGCGGCGCCGGAGAACAAGGCGAGACAAGCCAGCGTGATGATCGTTTTGGACATGCGGTATGCTCCTATCAGAAATGAATCAGAAATTAATCAGAAACTAAGCGCAGAAATTAAGCGGCGTCCAGCGCGGCGTGCTGGCGCCGGCTGTCCTTGGTGAGCAGGAAGAACACATAACCGGCGGCAAGGAAGGCGACGAACAGGCCGAAGATCAGCGGGTTGTAGTAGATCATCGTCGCCATGCAGACCACGGCGCCGGCCAGCGCGATGGCCGGGAACAGCGGGTAGAACGGCGCCCGGAACGGCCGCGCCATGTGCGGTTCGGCGCGCCGCAGCTTGAACAGGCTCAGCATGCTGACGATGTACATCGTGATGGCGCCGAACACCGACATCGTGACGATGTTGGCGGTCAAGGTCAGGCCGCCGATCTTGATCAGCTCGTCGCTGTAGATGGCGGCGATGCCGACCGCGCCGCCGGCCAGGATGGCGCGGTGCGGGGTCTTGAAGCGCGGGTGGATCTTGGCGAAGTAATGCGGCAGGTAGGCCTCGCGCGCCAGCGCGTAGATCTGCCGCGAATAGCCGAGGATGATGCCGTGGAACGAGGCGATCAGGCCGAACAGCCCGAGCCACACCAGCATGTGCAGCCAGCCGCTGTTTTCGCCGACGATCAGTTTCATCGCCTGCGGCAGCGGGTCGTTGATGTTGGCCAGCTTGGTCCAGTCGCCGGCGCCGCCGGCGAACACCATCACGCCGATGGCCAGCAGCACCAGCGTGATGATGCCGGTGATGTAGGCGATCGGGATCGAGCGTTTCGGGTCCTTGGCCTCCTCGGCCGCCATCGCCACGCCCTCGATCGCCAGGAAGAACCAGATCGCGAACGGGATCGCGGCGAACATGCCGGGGATGGCGGCCAGGCTGAAGGCGTCGGCGCCCGACCAGCCGCCCTTGACGAAGTGGGTCATCGAGAAGCCCGGCGCGACCACGCCCATGAACACCAGCAGCTCGAAGATCGCCAGCAGCGCCATCAGCAGCTCGAAGGTGGCGGCGACCTGCACGCCGACGATGTTGAGCGTCATGAACACCGCGTAGGCGCCCACGGCCGCCAGCTTGGGGTCGACCTGCGGGAACTGCACGTTGAGGTAGGCGCCGATGGCCAGCGCGATGGCGGGCGGGGCGAACACGAACTCGATCAGCGTGGCCGCGCCGGCCAGGTAGCCGCCGGCCGGGCCGAACGCGCGCTTGCTGTAGGCGAACGGGCCGCCCGCGTGCGGGATCGACGTGGTCAGCTCGGTGAAGCTGAAGATGAAGGTGGTGTACATGGCCGCGACGAACAGCGCGGTGATGGTGAAGCCCAGCGTGCCGGCCGAGGCCCAGCCATAGCTCCAGCCGAAGTATTCGCCCGAGATGACCAGCCCGACGGCGATGCCCCACAGCTGGAAGGTGCTCAGCGTCTGTTGCAGCGCGGGCTTGCCGGCTGCCTGTTTTGCGTTCATATTTTTCCCCTAATGTAGCCGCGTCTGAGGCCCGGCGGGACGCGCGGTCCGGGCGGGTATGGAAGTTGCTGCGAATTTCAGTATAGGAGCGGGCATCGGGCCGGCGTTATCGAAAATCGGCAAAGTTGAGCCTGCTCCACGGGCAAGGTCGGGAAATACAACAGCGGGAGGACATTGATATGCACCAGACTGCAACACAGTTGTTGCACCCTGCGCGCGCGGTGCGCACGGTGCTGGCGCACGACGCCGACCAGCTGGCCAGCGAGCTGACCAACTGGCAGCAGCGCTACGACCAGATCAGTCCGGGACTGTTCCGCGGTGCCTTGACGGAACGTCAGTTACCGCAGCTACAAGTGTTCCGCGAGACGCTGAGCCAGTCGGTGCGGCAGTCGTGCCGCGTGTGGCCGGACGCGATCTGGTTCGGCCTGCCCGAGCACGCGACGGCGACGCGCATCAACGGCCGCCAGACCGGGGCCGATTCGATCATGGTGCAGCCGGGCAATGTCGAGTTCGAGCTGGTGACGCCGAGCGACTACCGCATCTACGGCGTCGTCGCCAGCCGCCAGCTGCTGGCCGAGACGGCGCTGGCGCACGGCTGCCAGATCGACTGGCGGCGCGTGCAGTCGGCCGATCTGCTGCG
>DATMSN010000849.1:0-13202 GCA_035565375.1 Duganella sp.
GCGCGACGGGATGACCGACGAGAGCAAGTTCCGGACAGTCTACGAGCACGAGCTCTCACTCGTGTGGTGGATGCGCCCCTTCGGGATCGACGACTTCTGGCGGCGGTGCTGGTGCTGGGACTGGTGGTCGGCAAGTTCGGCCTGGCGGCCTGGCAGCCGACCTGGCTGACCGATCCGGACAAGCTGCCGACCACGGTCATCAGCCGCAACGGCATGTTGGTCGCGCAGGGCAAGCTCGATGCCGTGTTGACCCAGCAAATGGGCGGCGCCGCGCCGTCCGAGGGCGATGTGCGGGTCGGGCTCAGTTTTCTGTCGAACGAGGGCGGGTATTGCCGCACTTTTACCGTGGTGGGGCTGAGCCAGGATCTGGTCGGCGTGGCATGCCGCGCCAGCGCGGAGTGGCGGATACCGGTGATGGTGCAGAACGTGCGGCCGTCGTCGCAGATGGGCGCGTACCGGATGGCGGGGACGGAGATGCCGACGGCGGTGCTGGAGGTGATCGACCAGCGCATCGTCGGCGGGATGCTCGATACGCGCGCGGAGCTGGAGGCGTTGCGGCGCAATTGGCAGCGGTAGTTCAACCCCACATCCTTTTAGCGATACGCATGTTTTACCACATAGGGGTCGTACCCTTTTGGGTACGACCCCGCTTGGCCGTGCGGGTTTAGCAAGAATTAAACGCCCAGCAGTTCGACGTCAAAAATCAGCGTGGCGTTCGGCGGAATCACGCCGCCGGCGCCGCGCGAGCCGTAGCCCAGCTCCGCCGGAATGATCAACTGGCGGGCGCCGCCGATCTTCATGCCTTGCACGCCTTCGTCCCAGCCGCGGATGACCATGCCGGCGCCCAGCGCGAATTCGAACGGGTCGTTGCGGTCCTTGCTCGAGTCGAATTTGGCGCCCTTGGTGCCGTCGTCGTTGCGCAGCCAGCCGGTGTAGTGGACGGTCACGTTCTGGCCGGCTTGGGCCTCGGCGCCTTCGCCGACGGTCAGTTCGATGTACTGCAGGCCGGATTCGGTGGTGATGGTGGTCATGGTGGTTCCTTCTCTATACGTTAAAGACAGCCGACAATTGTAGCAGCACGCTGTGGTTCGGCCGCCGCGCGTGGGCACGGACAGGAATAATTGTCCGCTTTTAGCTTGTGACGGCCCCGTTTGCACGTAAAATAAACGTTTAGTCCTTTCAAGCGATTTCTTCATGCTCCGCAGTGTCCGCCGTCTGGTTTTCTCCTGTGTCTGCGCCGCGACCGCCATCGGCAGCGCGCAGGCTAATGTTGTCGTTGTGCTCAATTCGCGTGATGCCACCGTCCAGTTGCTGGACCAAAGCACCTACCAGGACTTGTCCACCTTCCCGGTCGGGAAGGAGCCGCACCACCTGATGGCGACGCCGGATAACAAGTCGCTCATCGTCGCCAGCTCGGTCGGCAACGAACTGATCTTCCTCGATCCGAAGAGCGGCCAGATCCAGCGCACCGTCAAGGACATCCTCGACCCGTACCAGATCGGCTTCTCGCCCGACCAGAAGTGGTTCGTGTCGAACTCGCTGCGCCTGGACCGCGTCGACCTGTACCGCTACGACGGCACCAACATGACCCTGGCCAAACGCCTGCCGCTGGCCAAGCTGCCGAGCCACATGGCCTTCAACGCCGCCAGCAACATGGTCTTCATCACCCAGCAGGGCAGCGACCAGGTCAGCGCCATCGACCTGACCACGCAGACGATCAAGTGGACCATGCCGGTCGGTAAGCTGCCGGCCGGTATCGCCATGACGCCGGACGACAAGTATCTGTTGGTCGGCATCATGGGCAGCGATTACGTCGAGGTGATCGACTGGAAGGCGCAGAAAACCGTCAAGCGCATCAAGACCGGGCAGGGCGCGCACAACTTCCGCTCGGCCGGCGACGGCCGCTACACCTATGTGTCGAACCGCGTTTCCAATTCGATCAACATCATTGATCAGAAGACATTGGAAAACGTCGGCCAGATCAACGTTCCCGGCGGTCCGGACTGCATGGAAGTGACGGCCGACGGCAAGACCATGTGGGTCACCTTGCGCTGGATCAAAAAGGTGGCGGTGATCGACCTGGCCACGCGCAAGCTGATCAAGACGATCCCGGTCGGGCGCTCGCCGCACGGCGTGTTCTTCTTCAACTCCGCCCAACGATAATGAGCCGCGTCGCCGTCCTGGCCGCGCTGGTCACCGTGGCGGCGGGCGCCGCCGCGGCCGATCCGGCGGCCTGCAAGGGCACCATCTACCTGACGTTCGACACCGGCAGCCAGTCGCAGGCCGAGCTGATCGCCGACACGCTCAAGCGCCACCACATCCGCGCCACCTTCTTCCTGGCCAACGAGAAAACCGTGCGCGGCGACTATTCGCTCGATCCGTCGTGGTCGGCGTACTGGAAGGCGCGCGTGGCCGAGGGGCACGCGTTCGGCTCGCACACCTTCGACCATGACGTGCTGGTCAAGGACGGCGGCGACGGCTTCAAGGTCAAGCCCGGCTTCGGCGCCTCCGCCGGCAAGCCGCGCACGCTGACGCCGGCCCAGTATTGCGAGGAAATCAAGCGGGTCGACCGCCGTTTCGTCGAACTGACCGGCAAACACCTCGATCCGATCTGGCGCGCGCCGGCCGGACGCACCTCGCCCGGCACCCTGGCGGCGGCCAAGGCCTGCGGCTACGCGCACGTCGGCTGGGCGCCGGCCGGCTTCTCCGGCGATGAGCTGTCGAGCGCGGCTTACCCGAATGCGGTATTGTTGCGGAAGTCGCTGCGCGATTTGCGCGACGGCGATATTTTCGTCGCGCACATGGGCATCTGGTCGCGCCAGGACGCGTGGGCGCCGGCCAACCTGGAACCCCTGATCAGCGGCCTGGAGCAAAAGGGTTTCTGCTTCGCGACGTTGCGCGAACACCCGGATTACGTCGCCACTTTCACAACGCATCATCCATGACGCATCACCTATGATTCATCTTTTTTCAGACTGGCTGGGCCTGGCCCAGGGCTGGTTGTTCGAGACGGTGATCCAACCGTTGGTGTTCCAGCTCGGCTTTGGCGAATTCATCGAGGAAGCCTTCGAGGGCACCGAATGGCTGCTGATCGGCATGCTGGAGCTGACCTTGCTGTTTCTCGTGCTGCGCCCGCTCGAGGCGATGATCCCGGTCCACAAGTTCACCGACCCGCGCGCGCGCTGGAACGATTTCATCTACACCGTGCTGCACCGCATCGGCCTGTTCTCGGTGCTGATCTTCTTCACGCTCGACCCGCTGCTCGACAGCGTGGCGGCGATGCTGCGCTTCGAGAGCTTCCAGCCGTTCAACCTGGAGTCGCTGTGGCCGGGCATCAGTCCGCTGGGCAGCTTCCTGGTGTACTTTGTCGTGCTCGATTTCTTCGACTACTGGTATCACCGCGCCTCGCACCATTTCAACTGGTGGTGGGCGCTGCACGGCCTGCACCACAGCCAGCGAAACATGAACCTGTGGAGCGACAACCGCAACCATCTGCTCGACGACCTGCTGCGCGACGTCTACATGGGCGTGATCGCGCTGTGCATCGGCGTCGAGCCGTCGCAGTATGTGATGCTGGTGTCGGTGTCGCGCATCCTGCAAAGCCTGCAGCACGCCAACGTGCGCATCCACTTCGGCCGGGTCGGCGAGTGGTTGCTGGTGTCGCCGCGCTACCACCGCATGCACCACGCGATCGGCGTCGGCCACGAATCGCACGGCCAGGGCACCTTGGGCGGCTGCAATTTCGCCGTGCTGCTGCCGATCTGGGACATCATCTTCCGCACCGCCAATTTCACGCCGCGCTTCGTCGCCACCGGCATCCGCGACCAGCTGCCGCAAACGGGCGCCGACGGCGTCGTCGTGCCGGGCCGGGAATACGGCAAGGGCTTCTTCTCGCAGCACTGGCTGGCGCTCAAGCGCATGGTCGAGTACGCGCGCAAGGATACCGTCTGATGGCGCGCGGATTTCCTTCGGTGCTGCGCGCCTGGGGCCGCGCGTTCGCCTCGCAATGGCACGGCAAGCTGCTGTTGATGAGCGTGGCGCCGTTCCTGCTGGCGGTCGGCGTGTGGGCCGGGCTGCTGTACCTGGGCCTGCAGCCGCTGATCGATTTCGTCCACGCGACGTTCTCGCGATATGGCGTGTTCAGCTACAGCGGTAGCTTGTTGAGCTCGCTAGGACTTGGCGCTTTGAAAACAGTCGTTGTGCCGTTGATAGCGATGCTGCTGTTGCTGCCGCTGATGATATTGACGGCGCTCATTTTCATCGGCGTCATCGCCATGCCGGTGATCCTGCGCCACATCGGCGGGCGCCACTATCCGCAGCTGGAGCAGCGCAACGGCGGCAGCGTGCTCGGCAGCGTCGGCGTGGCGCTGGGCGGCATGGCCGCGTTCATCGGCCTGTGGATCCTGACCTTGCCGCTGTACGTGTTCCCGCCGCTGGCCGTGTTCGTGCAGGCGCTGCTGTGGGGCTGGCTGACCAGCCGCATGATGGTCTACGACGTGCTGGCCGACTACGCCAGCGCCGACGAGCGCCGCCAACTGCTGGCCGAACACCGCTGGCCGCTGATCGCCATCGGCGTGGTTTCCGGCGCCGCCGGCGCGCTGCCGGGCGCGATCTGGCTGGGCGGGGTGATGGCGGTGGTATTCTTCCCGTTCCTGGCAGCCGCGTCGATCTGGCTGTATGTGCTGGTGTTTATCTTCACCGCGTTGTGGTTCGCCTATTATTGCCTCGAAGCGCTGGCGCGCATGCGCGCCGCCGAGGCCGTGCAGGCCGACCCGGCGCCGGTGGAACTCTGAAGAAAGCGGAACTATCATGGCGATCGGACTCATCATCATCGGCGACGAAATCCTGTCCGGCAGGCGCGTCGACCAGCATTTCCCGAAAGTGGTGCAATTGCTGGCCGCGCGCGGCCTGCAGCTGGCGTGGGCCGAAATCCTGGCCGACGATCCGGCGCGCATCACGGCCACGCTCAAGCGCACCTTCGCCGGCGACGACATCGTGTTCTGCTGCGGCGGCATCGGCGCCACGCCGGACGACCACACGCGGCTGGCCGCCGCCAACGCGCTGGGCCTGCCGCTGGTGTTGCACGAACAGGGCAAACTCAACATCCAGCAGCGCATCGTGCAGATGGGCCAGGAGGCCGGGCACGAGGTCGACCTGAACTCGCCCGAGAACCTGCACCGCCTCAAGATGGCCGAGTTCGCGCAGGGCGCGGCCCTGATCCCCAACCCGTACAACAACATCGCCGGCTTCGCGCTGCACAAGCACTATTTCGTGCCGGGCTTCCCGGTGATGGCCTGGCCGATGATCGAGTGGGTGCTCGACCACCACTACGCCGACCTGTTCAACCGCGAGCCGCACCTGGAGCAATCGGTGCTGGTCTACGAGACGGCCGAGTCGGCGCTGACGCCGCTGATGGTCGAGCTCGAGGCGCAATACCCGCGGATCAAGGTGTTCAGCCTGCCGAGCGTGGGCGACGCCAACACGCGCCGCCATATCGAGCTCGGCGTCAAAGGCGAGCCGTCGCAAACGCTGGCCGCGTTCCAGCGCATGTGCGACGAACTGACCAAGCTCGGTGTAGAGTTCAACAACATTTAATGCGCGCCGGTATCGCCTGATAGCACGGCGTCATCGCTTGATAGCGCTTCGATATCGCTTCAATATTGCGCCCGCGTCACGTAACGGTCACAACCATTCACGGCGTTCTTCCCACAGGGAGAAACGCCGTTGTTTTTTTGCGAAAAATAAACATCGGTTGCAGTTTATTGTGCCTCATCACCGGTCACCATCGCGCCGATGTGGTGCAATGGTGACTAGTAGGTTTTACTGAAACAGCTGACCGGTTTGAATCATATGTTAAGCAATCGTCGTTTCCGCCGGCCCCTAGTTCGCGCAGTGCGCAAGTTGCGCGCAGGCGCGGCAGCACTAGGCTATCGTCGCACCCGGCATCTCCATGTCGTGCCGCCCCTCACCCCCGAAGAAACCGAAGCGCATCTGGCGCAGGCGCAGATGGACGCGCCGCCGCCGGACCGGCCGACCAAGGGCAAGCGCTCGCGCAACGCGTTCATCCTGGTGCTGCTGGTCGGCGCCTCGTTCGCGGTGTACTGGGGCGTGCACGAGAGCCGCACCTCCAACATGCAGGCGCGTATCTTCACCGACCTGGCCGGCAAGATGACGTACAAGGTGCAGCCGGGGCCGAGCAATTCGATCCGCTTCCCGCATGACAGCCCGTACGACGAACGGCTCGGCTATGCCAGCCTGCCGGACTACCTCGGCAAGCTGCGCACGCGCGACTACCAGGTCAGCGCGCAGGCCCGCATCTCGCCGAAGATGGCCGAGCTGGCCGACATGGGCATCTTCGCCACGTACCACGAGAAGACCAAGACCGGCCTGACGATCTACGACTGCCGCGCGCAGGAATTGTTCGCGGCCAGCTATCCGGAACGCATCTACAACAAGTTCGAGCAGGCGCCGGCGGCGCTGGTCAACAGCTTGCTGTACATCGAAAACCGCGAGCTGCTCGACAACACCTACCCGAAACGCAATCCGGCCGTCGAATGGGACCGCCTGGGCAAGGCCGTCATCGAAAAGGGCGTCAGCTCGGTGGCCGGCGGCCATCGCGCGGCCGGCGGCAGCACCTTGGCCACGCAGATCGAGAAATACCGCCACTCGCCGGAAGGGCGCACCGGCTCGATGAAGGACAAGCTGCAGCAGATGATGTCGGCCAGCCTGCGCTCCTACCAGGACGGGCCGGACACGACCAAGGCGCGCCGCCGCATCGTCATCGATTACCTGAACACGGTGCCGCTGTCGGCCAAGCCCGGCTATGGCGAGGTCAACGGCATCGGCGACGGCATGTGGGTGTGGTACGGCCGCGAGTTCGCCGACGTCAACCGCCTGCTCGGCGGCGACCTGGCCAACCCGAACGCGGAGACGGCGCTGGTGTTCAAGGAGGCGCTGAGCCTGATGATCGCGCAGCGCCGCCCCAGCTACTACCTGGGCGACGGCGCCGACGACCTCGAGACGCTGGCCGACAGCCACCTGCGCATTCTGGCGCAGGACGGCGTGATCACGGCGGCGCTGCGCGACATGGCGCTCAAGCAGCCGCTGCATCCGGCCAAGGGCAACGGCCTGCAGTCGGCGCCGGCGATGACCTTCGTCACGCGCAAGGCCTCGAACGCGATCCGCAACCACCTGGCCAATCTGCTGGGCGACAACCGCATGTACAACCTCGACCGCCTGGACCTGAACGTGGTCAGCACGCTCGACGCGCAGGCGCAGATGAAGGTGACGCAGGTGCTGCGCGACCTGCGCGACCCCGAGCGCGCCGCCGCCGCCGGCCTGACCGGCAAGGGCATGCTGGGCAACGGCGATCCGGCCAACGTGGTGTACAGCTTCACCTTGCTGGAAAAGGGCGCGGACAACAACATGCTGCGGCTGCAGACCGACAACTACGACCAGCCGCTCGACATCAACGAGGGCGCCAAGCTCGACCTCGGTTCGACGGCCAAGCTGCGCACCCTGGTGACCTACCTGGACATCATCGACCAGCTGAACAAGAAGTATCGCGGCATGAACACGGAAACCTTGACCATGATCCCGGTCGATCCGCAGGACAAGCTGTCGCTGTGGGCGGTCGACTACCTCAAGGCGCACCCGGTCGGCAGCGCCGAGCGCGAACTGACGCCGATGCTCAACGCGGCCATGGAGCGCAAGTACTCGGGCAATCCCGGCGAGGGCTTCTTCACCGGCGGCGGCCTGCACTACTTCGGCAACTTCTCGAAGGAAGACAACGGCAAGATCCTGACCGTGACCGAGGCGCTGCGCCACTCGACCAACCTGGTGTTCGTGCGGCTGATGCGCGACGTCGCCAAGTTCTACATGTTCCAGACGCCGGGCTCGTCGGCCTCTCTGCTGGCCGACGCCGACGATCCGCGCCGCGCCGTCTACCTGGCGCGCTTCGCCGACAAGGAGGGCAAGGAGTTCCTGAACCGCTTCTACGCCAAGTACAAGGGCAAGCCGGCGGCCGACCTGGACAAGATCCTGCTGGCCAACATCCGCAGCACGCCGACGCGGCTGGCCGTGATCCACCGCACCGTCTATCCGGCGGCGAGCATGAAGCAGTTCAGCGACTTCCTGCATGACAACCTGCCGTCGCAGAACGAGGTGACCGAGGAGCGCGTCGAGAAGCTGTACGAGCAGTACGCGATCGACAAATGGTCGCTGGCCGACCGCGGCTACCTGGCCAGCGTGCACCCGCTGGAGCTGTGGATGGCCGCGTACATGCGGCTGCATCCGGGCGCCACCTTGTCGCAGATGACGGCCGCCAGCGAGAAGGAACGGCAGGAAGTGTATCAATGGCTGTTCAAGACGCACCGCAAGCACGCGCAGGACCGCCGCATCGCCGGCCTGATCGAGGTCGAAGGGTTCATGGAAATCCACAAGCAGTGGAAGAAGATGGGCTATCCGTTCGAGTCGCTGGTGCCGTCGTACGCGACGACCCTGGGCGCCTCGGCCGACCGGCCGGCGGCGCTGGCCGAGATGATGGGCATTATCGTCAACGGCGGCGTGCGCAAGAGCACGCAGCGGATCTCGTCGCTGCACTTCGCCAAGGGCACGCCGTACGAGACGGTGGTGACCAAGGCCAAACCGACCACCAATGAACAGGTGCTGTCGCCGGAGGTGGCGCGCGTGGTGGCCGACGCGATACGGGGCGTGGTGTCGGACGGCACGGCCAAACGGGCGCGCATGGCGTTCGTGCAATCGGACGGTACGGTGCTGCCGGTCGGCGGCAAGACCGGCACCGGCGACCAGCGCTTCGACGTGTACGGCGGCGGCGGGCGCTTGATCGAATCGCGCTATGTGAACCGGTCGGCGACGTTCGTGTTCAATATCGGCGAGCGCTTCTTCGGCAGCATGACGGCGTATGTGCACGGGCCGGAATCGAAGCATTACGATTTCACCAGCGCGTTGCCGGTGCAGTTGCTGGTGGTGCTGGCGCCGAGTTTGATGCCGTTGATCGAACCGAATCCGGTGGCCAAGCCGGGCGCGGTGCCGCCGCCGGTGGTGGTCAAGACGGGTGGGGTGCCGAGTGCGGCCGCGCCATTGCAGGCCTGCGGCGGTTAATTTTTAACCCGCACGGCGATCCGCAGGGGGCGGGGTCGTACCCCGTTGGGTACGACCCCGGTTGGCCTTGCGGGTTGGGGCGCCGCTCAATCCACTAGCGCCCGTATTCCCCTTGCATAATTGCTCATTTGTTGGCATGGTATCAGCCCATGAAACCAATGCGCCACCACATGTCCAAAATCCTCAAGTTCACGCAATTCTCGGTGCGGGACTTGTTCGTCGCCTCCGCTCCCACCATCGCGCTGATCGTCGGCGTCTGCCTGCTGGCCTACTGGCTGGTCGATCCGGCGCCGCCGCGCACCGTGCGCCTGGCCACCGGCCAGGAAAACAGCGCCTACGAGGAATTCGGCAAGAAATACGCGGCCGCGCTGGCCAAGCATGGCGTCAAGGTCACCCTGGTGCCGTCGGCCGGCTCCGGCGAAAACCTGCGCCGCCTGCGGGCCGGCGAAGTCGACATCGCCTTCGTCCAAAGCGGTTCGACCAACGAGGAGGCGGCCGAGCGCGAAGGGCTGTCATCGCTGGGCAGCCTGTTCGTCGAGCCGCTGTGGCTGTTCCTGCGCGAAACCAAGGGCCAGCCGCCGATCACCCAGCTCAGCCAGTTGAAGGGCAAGAAGATCAACTTCGGCCCCAAGGGCGCCGGCGCGCCGCGCCTGTTCCGCCAGGTGCTGTCGCTGAACGGCCTGGAGAAGGAGGACGTCGAGCGCTTCTCGCTGGCCAACACGCCGGCCACGGTGGAGCTGCTGGAGGGCCGCATCGACGGCCTGGTGTTCACCTCGGCGCCGGAAGCGCCGCTGATCCAGATGCTGCTGCAAACGCCGGGCATCAGGCTGTTCAACTTCAGCCAGGCCGAGGCCTACGCGCGCAAGCTGCCGTTCCTCACGCACGTGGTGCTGCCGCAGGGGATCGTCGATCTGGGCCGCGATATTCCGGCCGAGGATTACAAGCTGATCGCGCCGACCGCGACGCTGGTGGCGCGCGACGATCTGCATCCGGCGCTGGTGGATTTGTTCGTGCAGGCGGCCAGCGGCATCCATAACGGCGCCGGCTGGTTCCAGCAGCAGGGGCAGTTCCCGTCGGCCAAGTACACCGAGATTCCCGTCGACGCCGAGGCGGCCAAGTTCTACAAGAACGGTCCGCCGCTGCTGCAGCGTTATATGACGTTCTGGCTGGCCAATTTCTTCGACCGCATGTGGGTGGTGGTGCTGGCGCTGAGCGCGTTGGTGATACCGCTGTCGCGCATCATTCCGCCGTTGTACGTGTGGCGCATCCGCTCGCGGGTGTATCGCTGGTATGGGCAACTGCGCACGGTGGAGCAGCAGGTCGAGGGCGCGCCGGAGGGAACCCGCATGCAGGTGTACGAGGCGCAGCTCAAGCGGCTAGACGAGATCGAGGAGCTGGTCAATCAGATTTCGATTCCGCTGTCGTTCGCCGATGGCTTGTATGGCTTGCGCAGCCACATCCAGTTCGTGCGCAAGCGGATACAGTTCTTGATGGAGGAGGGGACGCCGGCGACGCCGGCGGTGCCGGTGTGATGCGTGCTTTTCACCCCACGCCACGGCGGGGTCGTACCCCAAGGGTACGACCCCGACACCCGTGACGGCGGTGGTTCGAAAACGCGTCGCGGGTTTGAATTATGCGCCGGTCCACGGCAAACCGGCCTTGCACCAGCCGCCGATATTCCTGCGGTGGTGATGCTCATCCTTATCCCCCTCGAAGCCTTCGAGGATGTCGTAGCAGTGCTGATACCCGTGCTCGGTGGCCAGCTTGGCCGCACCACGCGAGCGCACGCCCGACCGGCACAGGAACAATATCACCTGATCCTTGCGCGCCACCGAGTTCAATTGCTCGATAAATTCATGATTGGCGATGCCGCCCGGATACAGGCTCCACTGGACCGCACCATGTTGGGCCTCCGGAATGGCCACCCGGCCCACCCAGTCGCGCTCGGCGTTGGTGCGCACGTCCACCAGCTTGACCGCGTTGTCCGCGCTCAACAGCTCGTAGGCCTCCTGCGGCGTCACCGCGCCGGCATACGGCCAGTCCTTGCTGCGCCCGTGCGCGACGGCCAGGATCTCGTCTATTTTGCTCATGGCATATCCCTCCAAATAAGATTGAGTTTATTATAGGCGTCCTGTGCACGTCGGAGACAATGACGCACCAAAGCCGTGCAATTTTCCGCTGGAATCGGAAATTGCACAAAACAGGTGCGGTTTGAGAATATTGCACCAATATGGTGCCGCATTGATCTGCTGTAAATAGTGGCAGCTTGGCTGGCCGGCCGGTTTTAGTCTCTTTTGTCGGCGAGTTCCAAGACGCTATGAACATATAGTTATGAGTTTCGGGCTGGCATGGATACTGCTTATAACGAGCGCACCAGTTATACACATTCCTTTAGGAGATACGCATGGCAATGACAGCCGCAGAAGTCTTGAAAATGGTCCAGGAAAACGAAGTCAAATTCGTTGATTTCCGTTTCGCCGATACCCGTGGCAAAGAACAGCACGTCACCGTGCCCGTGTCGCACTTCGACATGGACAAGTTTGAATCGGGTCACGCATTCGACGGTTCCTCGATCGCCGGCTGGAAGGGTATTGAAGCATCGGACATGATTCTGCTGCCAGATCCAAACACCGCGAACATCGATCCGTTCATGGAAGAGACCACGCTGTTCATGCAGTGCGACGTCATCGAACCGTCGGACGGCAAGGGCTACGACCGCGACCCGCGCTCGATCGCCAAGCGCGCTGAAGCCTACCTGAAATCCTCGGGCATGGGCGACACCGCCTACTTCGGTCCAGAACCAGAATTCTTCATCTTCGACAGCGTGCGCTGGAAGATCGACATGTCCGGCTGCTTCGTCAAGATCGATTCCGACGAAGCGTCGTGGTCGACCGACAAGGAAATCGAAGGCGGCAACAGCGGCCACCGTCCTACCGTCAAGGGCGGCTACTTCCCGGTTCCTCCGGTCGACAGCTTCCAGGACATGCGTTCGGAAATGTGCCTGATCCTCGAATCGCTGGGCATCCCGGTCGAAGTGCACCACCACGAAGTGGCCGGCGCCGGCCAGAACGAAATCGGCACCAAGTTCTCGACCCTGGTCGAGCGCGCCGACTGGACCCAGAACCTGAAATACGTGGTCTGGAACGTGGCCCACAGCTACGGCAAAACCGCCACCTTCATGCCTAAGCCTATCGTTGGCGACAACGGTTCGGGCATGCACGTGCACCAGTCGATCTGGAAGGACGGCGTCAACCTGTTCGCCGGCGACGGCTATGCCGGCCTGTCGGAAACCGCGCTGTACTACATCGGCGGCATCATCAAGCACGCCAAGGCGCTGAACGCGATCACCAACCCGGGCACCAACTCGTACAAGCGTCTGGTTCCAGGCTTCGAAGCGCCGGTCAAACTGGCTTACTCGGCCCGTAACCGTTCGGCTTCGATCCGTATTCCACACGTGGCCAATCCCAAAGGCCGCCGTATCGAAACCCGTTTCCCGGATCCACTGGCGAACGTGTACCTGTGCTTCGCCGCGCTGCTGATGGCCGGCCTGGACGGTATCGCCAACAAGATCCACCCGGGCGAAGCGGCATCGAAAGACCTGTACCACCTGCCGCCGGAAGAAGACGCGCTGATCCCGACCGTCTGCTCGTCGCTGGAAGAGGCGCTCGACGCGCTGAACAAAGACCGCGAGTTCCTGACCCGTGGCGGCGTGTTCAGCGATTCGATGATCGACGCGTACATCGAACTGAAAATGCAGGACGTCCAGCGCATGCGCATGACGACCCACCCTGCCGAGTTCGACATGTACTACTCGCTGTAATCGCAACGCATCGGCCTGCCGATGCTTGTGGTGAAGCAAAAAACGCGGGGGAAGCCATGGCTTTCCCCGCGTTTTTGTTTGGATGTTGTATATTCAGGATGGAGCGTTCCCACCCATGGATTACGGATGACAATGAGTTTTAAACGATGCGGTTTAGCCAACGTCGGCGCGGCGCTGTCGCTGGCGCTGGCCGCCGCCGGCGCCGCGCGCGCGCAAGGCGTGATTTACAAATGCACGCCGCCCAACGGCAGCACCGAAT
>DATMSN010000850.1:0-6938 GCA_035565375.1 Duganella sp.
GCCCCTACTGACTGGAGAAGCTCAGGCATGAAAATCACCCGAAAATTAATGTGCGGTTCCGTCGCCGCCGCGCTGGCCGGGTTGGCCGCTCCGGTCGGCGCGCAGCAGCAGTTCAAGCCGAGCGACGAAATCGAAGTCGTCACCGTGACCGCGCAAAAGCGCAAGGAAGATCCGGCCAAGGTGGCGATGAGTATTTCGGCCGTCACCGGCAAGCAGCTGCAGGAGGAGCACATCCGCGACATCACCGACCTGACGCGCGTGGTGCCGAACATCTCCTTCACCGCCGCCAGCGGCAACGGCGGCGCCGGCCCGGGCACGTCCAACATCGAGATCCGCGGCATCAGCTCGACCGCCGGCGCGGCGACGGTGGGCGTCTACCTGGGCGACACGCCGGTCACCGTCGGCAACGTCTACACGATGGGTAACGTCGAGCCGAGGTTCTTCGACATCGACCGCGTCGAGGTGCTGCGCGGCCCGCAGGTGACCTTGTACGGCGCCAGTTCGATGGGCGGCACCATCAAGTTCGTGCCGAACGAGCCGGATCTGAAGGAGCGCGAGTTCACCACCTACACCGAGTATTCGCACACCAAGGACGGCAGCCCGAGCTACTCGGCCAACGTGGTCGCCAACATTCCGCTGGTCGCCGACGAGCTGGCGCTGCGCATCGGCGTGCAGGCGCAGCACACGGGCGGCTTCATCAACCAGGTGGACGGCGAGGGCGCCGTGCTGGCCAAGGACATCAACAAGATCAGCGACCAGGAGCTGCGCATGGCGCTGAAGTGGAAGCCGACCCGCGCGCTGACGGTCACGCCGTCGATCTATTACCAGCGCCTCGACGCGAAGGACATCTCCGCCTTCAACATCGAGCTGCCGAACTACCAGGCGCAGAAGCAGGTGCGCGAGCCATCCATCGACAAGCTGTTCACGCCGAGCTTGACGGTCAACTGGGATCTGGGCGCGGCCGATCTGACGTCGGCCACCAGCTACTTCTCGCGCAAGTTCGACCGCACGCAAAACGGCTCGGCCTACAACAGCTATTCGCTGTCGACCTTCCTGACGTCGACCGACGATGGCGGCAAGGCGCCGCCGGAATTGATCGACGCGATCGCGGCGTTGCCGTCGGCCGTGTATCTGAATAACCAGGTGCGCCAGGTGTCGCAGGAGTTCCGCCTCGCTTCGCGTCCTTATGACGCGGCGGTGTCGCCGTGGACCTGGCTGGCGGGCACGTACTTCTCGCGCCAGCACACCAACATCGCCGAGAACGATCCGATCTTCGGCGTGACCGACACCTTCAAGCAGTTCGGTTTCGATATCTACGATCCGGAGCTGCTGCCCGATGTGCGTCCCGGCTCCTTCCCGAACGATAACTCGTTCGCCGGCGCCTTCCACTACATGGAGAAGCAGTCGTCGGTGTTCGGCGAGGTCAATTACTACTTCTCGCCGGCGCTGCACGCCACGGTGGGCGCGCGCTACCTGCGCGCCAGCTCCAATCTGGAACAGCGCAACGGTAACTACCTGGCCGGCGCCGGCAACAACAGCGGCGCCAGCCTGAAGTCGCACGCGTTCACGCCGAAGTACGCGCTGACGTGGGAAGTCGATCCGCGCAACACGCTGTACGCCAGCGTCTCGAAGGGCTTCCGCCTTGGCGGCTCGAACATCTTCGTGCCGCCGACCACCTGCGGCCCGGACCTGGAGTTGAACGGCCTGACCGAGGGGCCGCCGAACTATTCGTCGGACAGCCTGTGGAATTATGAGGTGGGCAGCAAGTCGCGCTTCCTCAACAACCGGCTGACGGTCAACGCCGACGTCTTCTACATCAAGTGGAAGAACATCCAGCAGGGCGTGTACCTGCCGACCTGCGCGTACACCTACAACGCCAACGCCGGCGACGCCACCAGCAAGGGCTTCGAATTCGACATCAAGGCCAAGCCGATCGCCGGCCTGACCTTGAGCGCCTCGGGCGGCTATGTCAAGGCCGAGCTGTCGAACGACCAGGGCATACAGAACGGCGTGGTGGGCGCGGTGTCGGGGGCGCAAATCCAGGGTGTGCCGAAATATAACGCGGCCCTCAACGCGCGCTACAACTTCGCGCTGGGCGAGCGCAGCGCGTTTGTCATGGGCGGCGTGCAGTGGGTCGGGTCGAGCAAGGGATCGCTCAATCCGGAGTCGACCGATTACGATCGTCCGGCGTATCACACGGCCGATTTCAGCGCCGGCATGGGCTTCGACCGGTACAACGTCAGCGTGTTCGTCAAGAACGCGTTCGACAACGACAAGGTGATCCAGCATCCGCAGGTGGCCTCGATCGTGCAGGGCTACCGGCTGATGCCGCGCGCCATCGGCGTCAGTCTGGCGGCGAAGTTTTAAGCGATAATGCTGCCTTTGAATTGAGATCAAGGGCAGCATCATGACCGTCACGATTTATCACAACACCGCTTGCGGCACGTCGCGCAAAACGCTGGAGGCGATCCGCGCCGCCGGCATCGAGCCGGAGATTGTCGACTACGTCAAGAATCCGCCGTCGCGCGCGGCGTTGAAGGCGATGATCGCCAAGGCCGGCCTGACGGCGCGCCAGGCCATGCGCGACAAGGGTGATTTGTATGTAGAGCTGGGATTGGCCGATGCGTCGCTGTCCGACGACGCGCTGCTCGATGCCATGATCGCGCATCCGATCCTGATCAACCGCCCGTTTGTGGTGACCGAGAAGGGCGTGCGCTTGTGCCGTCCGTCCGAGTTGGTCCAGGACCTGCTCTAAGGTCCGACGCGGAGACACGTAGGGCGGATTAGCGTAGCGTAATCGGCCAATGCATGCTCCGTTGGCGGTTCATGCATGGCCGATTACGGCGTTCCGCCTCTTAAGGCCTACCGGCCAGGTAGGCCGCCCCTTCGATGGGCCCCCGGGGCGGTTAGCGGGCCTCGCCCGCTAATCCGCCCTACGTGTTTTAGATGATTTCAACGCCGCTGGTCGTGGCGGCGAATGTCTTTAATGCGTGCGGTTGACCGAGAAGTCGGCCAGCTGCAGCAGCGATTCCTTGTAGACGCTGTCGGGCAGGTCGGCGATCGCTTCGGCGGCGCGTTGCGCGGCCGTCTCCGCTTGCTGGCGCGTGTAGTCCAGCGCGCCGCTGCTGGTGATGGCGGCCAAGATCGTGTCGAAGTGCTGCTCGTCGCCCTGCTCGATGCAGGTGCGCACCAGCTTGCGCTGCTCCGGCGTGCCGTTTTCCATCAGGTAGATCAGCGGCAGGGTAGGCTTGCCTTCGCGCAGGTCGTCGCCGACGTTCTTGCCGATCTCGGCGGCGTCGCCGGCGTAATCGAGCACGTCGTCGATCAGCTGGAAGGCGGTGCCCAGCGAGCGGCCGTATTCGCCGGCGGCAGCGATTTGCGCGTCGTTGGCGCCGGCGATCAAGGCGCCCAGCTCGGCGGCCGCCTCGAACAATTTGGCCGTCTTCGAGCGGATCACCTGCAAATAGCGCTCCTGGCTGACGTCCGGATCGTGCATATTGAGCAGCTGCAACACCTCGCCCTCGGCGATGACGTTGGTGGCGTCCGACAGGATCTGCATGACGCGCATGTTGTTGAGGCCGACCATCATCTGGAACGAGCGCGAGTACAGGAAGTCGCCCACCAGCACCGAGGCGGCGTTGCCGAACAGCGCGTTGGCCGTGGCGCGGCCGCGGCGCAGCGACGATTCGTCGACGACGTCGTCGTGCAGCAGCGTGGCCGTGTGGATGAATTCGACCACCGCCGCCAGCTCGTGGTGCCCGGTGCCCTTGTAGGAATAGGCGTTCGCCACCAGCAGCACCAGGACCGGGCGGATGCGTTTACCGCCGGCGCTGATGATGTATTCAGCGATCTGATTGACGAGGCTGACCTCGGAATGCAGCTTGCGGCGGATCACCGAGTTGACCGCGTCCATGTCGGCGGCGATCGAGTGGGCGATATTGTTTTGTGTTGCGGTGTTGGTGGCGGCAGACAAGACGAACCTGTGCGGTGGACTATTGGTGCCGAGATTATACGACATGCCCCCGCCCGCAGGGGCGCCACCCCCTGTTTACGACAACTCCTTTTGTTAATCGGATAACGCCCGCCAACATGCAAGCTTGTCGACATACCACGCCGTCGACCGTTTGTGAATAGTTTTTGACGGCATTTCCCATCCCATGTATAATCAGCGGTTCCCCGATCTCCATGCATGCGGTCCCGCTGGCGGCGGAGGGAATTTTCTTAACATTTGATGAGGTTTCAAATCATGTACGCGGTCATAAAAACCGGTGGCAAACAATACAAAGTTGTCGCTGGCGAAAAACTTAAAGTAGAACAGATACCGGCAGACATTGGTTCCGAACTCACCATCGATCAGGTCCTCGCCGTTGGCGAAGGCGAAAGCATCAAATTTGGTGCTCCCCTGGTTGAGGGTGCAAAGGTACTGGTTACTGTTGTGGCACACGGTCGTCACGATAAAGTGAAGATTTTCAAGATGCGTCGTCGTAAGCACTACCAGAAGCATCAAGGCCATCGCCAAAATTACACCGAAATCCAAATCGTATCGATCAACGGTTAATTCCGTTTGCCCGAGAATTAGTATCCAAGGAGTCTTAAATGGCACACAAAAAAGGCGGCGGCACAACGCGTAACGGTCGTGACTCAGAGTCAAAGCGTCTGGGCGTAAAAGTCTACGGCGGTCAATCGATCAATGCTGGCGGCATCATCATTCGTCAACGCGGCACCCCGGTGCGCGCTGGTGAAGGTGTCGGCATGGGCAAAGACCACACCCTGTTCGCCCTGGTGGACGGCAAGGTCAAGTTCGTTGTCAAGGGCGAAGGTTCGAAGCAATTCGTGACCGTCGTTCCAAACGCTCCAGCAGCTGCGGTACCAGCGTAAATCACGCTCACGGCCTGGCGCCCCGCGCCCGGCCGTCCCCTTGTAAGGCGCAAGCCTTCAATCGAAAGGCTCTGCCCACGGTAGGGCCTTTTTAGTTTTATGGCGGTACATCATGAAGTTTATCGACGAAGCAAAAATTGAAGTGATCGGTGGTGACGGCGGCAATGGTTGTGCCTCGTTTTGCCGTGAAAAATTCCGCCCGTTCGGCGGCCCTGACGGCGGCGACGGCGGCAAGGGTGGCTCGATCTGGGCCGTAGCGGACCGTAACATCAACACCTTGGTCGATTTCCGCTTCTCCAAGATGCACCGCGGCAAAGACGGCGAGCCCGGTCGCGGCGCCGACTGCTACGGCAAGGGCGCGGACGACATCCACCTGCGCATGCCGGTCGGCACCCTGATCATCGACGATGCCTCCGGCGAAATCCTGGCCGATCTGACCGAACACGGCCAGATGGAACTGCTGGCCAAGGGCGGCGAGGGCGGCTGGGGCAACATCCACTTCAAGACCTCGACCAACCGCGCGCCGCGTCAAAAGACCGAGGGCAAGGAAGGCGAACGCCGCGAAATCCGCCTCGAACTGAAGGTGCTGGCCGACGTCGGCCTGCTGGGCATGCCGAACGCCGGCAAGTCGACCTTTATTTCGGCCGTGTCGAACGCGCGCCCGAAAATCGCCGACTACCCGTTCACCACCCTGCACCCGAACCTGGGCGTGGTCCGCGTCTCGCACGAGAAGAGCTTTGTGATCGCCGACATTCCCGGCTTGATCGAAGGCGCTTCCGAGGGCGCCGGCCTGGGTCACCAGTTCCTGCGCCACCTGCAGCGCACCGGCCTGCTGCTGCACATCGTCGACCTGGCGCCGTTCGAGACCAACGTCGATCCGGTCAAGGAAGCCAAGGCGCTGGTCAACGAGCTGAAAAAGTACGACGAGTCGCTGGTCGACAAACCGCGCTGGCTGGTGCTCAACAAGCTCGATATGGTGCCGGAAGAAGACCGCAAGAAGACCGTCAAGGATTTCGTCAAGAAGTTCGGCTGGAAGGGTCCCGTGTTCGAGATCTCCGCGCTGAGCCACGACGGCACCCAGGAGCTGGTCAACGCGATCCAGATGCACCTGGAAGAGAAGCGCCATTCCGAACAACGTTCGGAAGAAACGCAGATGACGGAGGAGGCGCGCGGCATTTCGTCGATCGATCCGGACGATCCCCGTTTCAAAATTCTCGATTAAGCACGACTAGTCCTCGATAAAAATCCGCATCACCGGCATAATCAGCTATTCGCTGGTTATGCTTTCCACAACAGCGCCGTCCCGCACCCCGGGGCGGGCGTCTGCAGCGGCAAGAACGGGTCATCCACCCGGCCATTCACAGCACACAGCAATGTACCTCCTGGCTCGCGCCGGGGATCCGGACCCGCGTCCGCACCATAGGACTGTTAAGAGACTGCCGCACCCATGAATTCCGTCATACAAAAAGCTACACGCATCATCATCAAGGTTGGATCGTCTTTGGTCACCAACGACGGCCGCGGCCTCGATCACGCCGCCATCGCGCGCTGGGCCGCGCAGATCGCCGGCCTGCGGGCCATGGGCAAGGAGGTGGTGCTGGTGAGCTCCGGCGCCATCGCCGAAGGCATGCTGCGCCTGGGCTTCGAGCAGCGGCCCACCGACATCCACGAACTGCAGGCCTGCGCCGCCGTCGGCCAGATGGGGCTCGCGCAGATCTACGAGACCAGCTTCCGCGCGCACCAGCTGCGCACCGCGCAAGTGCTGCTCACGCACGCCGACCTGGCCGACCGCGAACGCTATCTGAACGCCCGCTCGACCTTGACCACCTTGCTGCGCCTGGGCGTGGTCCCGATCATCAACGAGAACGACACCGTCGTCACCGACGAGATCAAATTCGGCGACAACGACACCCTGGGCGCGCTGGTGGCCAACCTGATCGAGGCCGACGCGCTGATCATCCTGACCGACCAGCAGGGGCTGTACAGCGCCGATCCGCGCAAGGACCCGGCGGCGGTGCTGATCCAGCAGGGCCGCGCGGGCGACCTGGCGCTGGAGGCGA
>DATMSN010000851.1:0-4277 GCA_035565375.1 Duganella sp.
CAGCTGCGCGACTCGAAGGCCACGCGGGCGCTGGCCACGGCCGCGTCGACATCGGCGCCGTCGCAGCGCGCCACCATGCCCAGCTTGCGTCCGTCGATCGGCGACAGGTTTTCGAACTGCTGCTCGTTTTTCGCCCATACGCGCTGGCCGCCGATAAAGGCGCGGCCATCCATCTGCAGGCTCGCGGCCCGCTCATGCCATGATGTTGTCATTTTTCGCTCCAATCCAAATCAGGTTAGACCCAGCCGCGTTGCTTGACGTCGGCGTAGGTCAGATCCAGACATTTGCGGATCAGCGCCACCATCTCATCGATCTGCGCCACCGTCATGACCAAGGGCGGCGCGATGATCATGCGGTCGCCGACGGCGCGCATGATCATGCCGTTGTCGAACATGTATCCACGGCAGACCATGCCCACGCCCAGCGACTCGTCAAACGGCACATTGTCGTGCACCGCCGGCGCCTTGGTGCGCACCAGGTTGAGACCCGCCACGAATCCACAGCTGTCAGCGTATCCGACCAGCGGATGATCGGACAGTTCCGCAAAACGTTTCTTCAGATACGGCCCGGTTTCGTTGGCGACGCGCTCGACCAGTTTCTCGTCTTCGATAATGCGGATGTTTTCCAGCGCCGCCGCGCAGGCGACCGGGTGACCGGAATAGGTGAAGCCGTGATTGAACTCGCCGCCCTGCCCGATCAGCACATCGGCCACGCGGTCGCCGACCAGCACACCGCCCAGCGGCACATAGCCGGACGTGACGCCCTTGGCGAACGTGATCAGATCCGGCTTGATGCCGAACAGCTCCGACGCGAACCACTTGCCGAGCCGGCCGAAGCCGCAGATCACCTCATCGGCGATCAGCAGGATGCCGTACTTGTCGCAGATGCGCTGGATCTCGGGCCAGTAAGTGGCCGGCGGGATGATCACGCCGCCCGCGCCTTGCACCGGTTCACCGATGAAGGCCGCCACCTTATCGGCGCCGACCTCCAGGATCTTCTTCTCCAGCCAGGACGCGGCCTCGATGCCGAATTCGTCCTCCGTCATGCCGCGCCCCGACTCCAGGTAGTTGGGTTGGCCGATATGCACGATGCCGGGAATCGGCAAGCCGCCTTGCGCGTGCATGCCGTCCATGCCGCCCAGGGAGGCGCCGGCGACCGTGCTGCCGTGATAGGCGTTGTGGCGGCTGATGATGGTATGGCGCTCCTTGTATCCCAGCACATCCCAGTAGCGCCGCACCATGCGCAGGTTGGTGTCGTTGCCCTCCGAGCCGGAGCCGGTGAAGTAGACATGGTTGAACCCCGGCGGCGAGATCTTCGCCAGCTTGGCCGCCAGTTGCACCGCCGGCACGTTGGTGGTGTTGAAGAAGCTGTTATAGAACGGCAGCGTCTCCATCTGCTTGTAGACCGCTTCCGAAATACTGGTGCGGCCGTAGCCGACGTTGACGCACCACAGGCCGGACATGCCGTCGAGGATCTTCTTACCCTGCGAATCCCACAGGTAGATGCCCTCGCCGCGCACCATCACGCGCGCGCCTTTCTCGCCCAGCGCCTTGTGGTCGGTGAACGGGTGCATATAGTGGGCCGTGTCCAGCTTCTGGATGGCGGCGGTGTCGTAGACCTGCGGGGCGGCGGGACTCTTTACCGAGGCGACCAGCGCGGCGCTGGGCGCCAATGAATTATTAGGCATGGTGATTCCTTGTTGGAGAGGTGGATGATCAGACGTGCAGCAGCAAGTGTTCGCGTTCCCACGGGCTGATGACGGTCATGAATTCCTGATGCTCCAGGTCCTTGATGGCGGCATAGACGTCGATGAAGCGGCCGCCCAAAACGCTGCGCAGCTTGTCCTCGGCGCGCAGATGCTGCAGCGCTTCCGGCAGGCCTTGCGGCAGCTCGACCTTGAGGTCGTAGGCGCTGCCCACGGTCATCGGGGTCGGCTCCAGCTGCTCGGTCATGCCGAGATAGCCGCAGGCCAGCGTCACCGCCAGCGCCAGATACGGATTGGCGTCCGCGCCGATGATGCGGTTTTCGACGCGGCGATCCTGCACGCCCGATTCCGGCACGCGGAAACCGACGGTGCGGTTGTCCATGCCCCACTGGATGTTGATCGGCGCCGCCGTGTGGCGCACCAGGCGGCGGTACGAATTCACGTACGGCGCGACGATCGCCATCGCCGACGGCATGTAGCGCTGCAGCCCGGCGATGTACTGCCTGAAGATCGGCGCGGCCGAGCCATCCTCGGCGCTGAAGATGTTCAGGCCCGTTTTGACGTCGACCACGCTCTGGTGCACGTGCATCGCGGAACCCGGCTCGCCCGCCATCGGCTTGGCCATGAAGGTCGCGTACATGTCGTGCTTGAGCGCCGCCTCGCGCAAGGTGCGCTTAAAGAAGAACACCTTGTCGGCCAATCCGAGCGGGTCGCCGTGCAGGAAGTTGATCTCCATCTGGCCGGCACCGATTTCGTGAATCAGCGTGTCGACGTCGAGGTTCATCAGATCGCAGTAGTCGTAGATGTCCTCGAACAGCGGATCGAATTCGTTGACGGCGTCGATGCTGTAGACCTGGCGGCTGGTCTCGGCCCGGCCGCTGCGGCCGATCGGCGGTTTCAAGGGCAGATCGGGATCGGTGTTTTTCGCGGTCAGGTAGAACTCCAGCTCCGGCGCCACGACCGGCTTCCAGCCTTTGTCCTCATACAGCTTGAGCACCCGGCGCAGCACGGAGCGCGGTGCGAAATCGACCAGCCGGCCGTCGGAGAAATAGCAGTCGTGGATCACCTGCGCGGTCGGATCGCTGGCCCATGGCACCATGGTGATGGTGGTGGGGTCTGCCTTCAAAATCATATCGCGGTCGGTGCTGGAGATGGCGCGGTCGTAGCCAGCGTCTTCGGTCGGATAGTTGCCGGTCACGGTCATGCCCAGCACCGCCTCCGGTATGCGCATGCCGCGCTCCTGGGTGAATTTACCGCGCGGGAGGATCTTCCCGCGCGCCACGCCCGTCAGGTCGGGCACCAGGCATTCGATTTCGGTGACGTGCTTCTCGTTCAGCCACAGATCCATGTCTGTGTAAGTAAAATTTTCGCGGATTGCCATGTAATTCTCTCTTTTGTTTTGGTTTGCGCCGGCCGCGTGCGGGCCTTGGCGTTGCTTTTTTTTGTGGGGCTATGCGAAAAGCGGCACTAAGGGACTCGCCGCGCCCACTGTTCGTAGGTCTTCATGCGTCTCTCCCTTGCTTGTAGATGCGGCAGGCCTCGCCGAAGGCATGGAACAACTTGATCGAGTCGGGGTTCTCGGATAACCGCCACTCGGGGTGCCACTGTACTCCTAGAGTGAATCCCGTGGCGCCCTCCACGCGGTACGCCTCCACCAGGCCGTCGTCCGCGCGCGCTTCGACCGCCAGTCGCGGCGCCAGTTTGGCGATGCCCTGCCCGTGCAGCGAATTGACCATGATGGTCGACACGCCGCCCAGTATTTGCGCCATGCGTCCGCCCGGCTCCAGCACCACGCGATGCGATGCCGCGTACTGCCGCTCCAGCGTTTGCGTCTTTTGCTCGCGATGGTCGGACATGCCCGGCACGTCGTGCACCGCCTGGTGCAGCGTGCCGCCCAGCGCCACGTTCATCTCCTGGAAGCCGCGGCAGATCGCCATCAGCGGGATGCCGCGTTCGAGGGCGGCGCGTATCAGCGGCAGCGTGGTGGCGTCGCGCGCCGGATCGCGCGGCAGCGAAGGATCGAGCACCGCCTGGCCATACAGGGCGGCGTCCACATTGGATGGGGAACCGGTCAGCATGACGCCGTCGGCCACGTCCAGCAGCGCGTCGAAATCGGTCGCTTCGCCAAGCGCCGGCACGATCAGCGGCGCGCAGCCGGCGCCGTCGGCCACGGCGGCGACGTACTTGAAATGCGCCGTGTGGCTGGCGTGGACGCCGACCAGGTTGACGCAAGCGGGAACCAAAACGATGGGGCTGCTCATATTGATCGATTTAACATGAATTACATTTGATCATATTCCTATTTTGGTATCATGGTGAGCACCACTTGTTGATATTTATTAGAACCACTTTGCGTGCCATATCCCCCACATCCGAGCTATTGGCCCAAACCCTGGCCCAAACCGGCTTCCATCCGCGGTTGCCGCAGCAGCGACGTTTGTACGAGGCGGCCAAGGCGGCGATCCACCAGCAGCAACTGGTCGCCGGCGGCAAGCTGCCGTCCAGCCGCGACCTGGCGGCCGACCTGCGCATCGCCCGCAACACGGTGATCGCCGCGTTCGAGCAGCTGGCC
>DATMSN010000852.1:0-3947 GCA_035565375.1 Duganella sp.
CGCCGCCTCGGTGGCGGCCGGCGGCGCGGTCTCGGCCAACGGCGACCTGTTCGGCGAAGCGCCGAAGGTCAACGTCAACTATGAAACCGTGTTCACCGACGAGCAGCTCGACAAGTGGCTCGCGCTGATCGGCGCCGCCGAGCTGACCGCCGTCGACACCGAGACCACCTCGCTCGAGCCGATGACGGCGCAGCTGGTCGGCATCTCGCTGTCGGTGCAGCCGGGCGTGGCCTGCTACATCCCGGTCGCGCACGCGTACCCCGGCGTGCCGGAACAGCTGACGCGCGAGCACGTGCTGGAAAAACTCAAGCCATGGCTGGAGGACGAGACCAAGCTCAAGGTCGGCCAGAACCTGAAGTACGACAGCCACATCTTCGCCAACCACGGCGTGCGCCTGCGCGGCATCCATCACGACACCTTGCTGCAATCGTACGTGTTCGAATCGCACCGCACCCACGACATGGACGGCCTGGCGCTGCGTCACCTGAACCACACGACGATCCCGTTCGTCGATGTCTGCGGCAAGGGCGCGAGCATGATCACCTTCGACAAGGTGGACATCACGCGCGCCACCGAATACGCGGCCGAGGACGCCGACATCACCTTGCGCCTGCACCTGGCGATGATCGGCGAGGTCGAGACCGACGAGCGCCTGCGCTACATCTACCGCAACATCGAGCTGCCGACGGCGGTGGTGCTGCAAAAGATCGAGCGCAACGGCGTGCACATCGACGCCGCGCTGCTCGATATCCAGTCGGCCGAACTGGGCGCGCGCATCGCCGAGCTGGAAGCGAAGGCGCACGAGCTGGCCGAACAGCCGTTCAACCTCGGCTCGCCGAAGCAGATCGGCGAGATCTTCTTCGAGAAGCTCAAGCTGCCGGTGGTGAAAAAGACCCCGAGCGGGGCGCCGTCGACCGACGAGGAGGTGCTGCAAAAGCTGGCCGAGGACTATCCGCTGCCGAAGGTGCTGCTGGAATACCGCAGCCTGTCGAAGCTGAAGTCGACCTACACCGACAAGCTGCCGAAGGGGATCAACAAGGAAACCGGCCGCGTGCACACCAACTACGCGCAGGCGGTGGCGGTGACGGGGCGCTTGGCGTCGAACGATCCGAACCTGCAGAACATCCCGATCCGCACCAAGGAAGGGCGCCGCATCCGCGAGGCGTTCATCGCGCCGCCGGGCAGCCATATCGTCTCGGCCGACTATTCGCAGATCGAGCTGCGCATCATGGCGCACATCTCGGGCGACGAGAACATGCTGCGCGCGTTCGCCGAGGGCGTCGACATCCACCGCGCCACCGCCGCCGAGATCTTCGGCGTGGCGCCGGACGAGGTGTCGAGCGAGCAGCGCCGCTACGCCAAGGTCATCAACTTCGGCCTGATCTACGGCATGAGCGCGTTCGGCCTGGCCGCCAACCTGGGCATCGAGCGGGCGGCCGCGCAAAGCTACATCGACCGCTATTTCGCGCGCTTCTCGGGCGTCAAGCAGTATATGGACGACACGCGGCTGCAGGCCAAGGCGCGCGGTTATGTGGAGACGGTGTTCGGACGGCGCCTGTGGCTGCCGGAGATCAATTCGCCGAACGGTCCGCGCCGCCAGGGCGCCGAGCGGGCCGCGATCAACGCGCCGATGCAGGGCACGGCGGCCGACCTGATCAAGCTGGCGATGGTGGCGGTGCAGGATTGGCTCGAAAAGGACCAGCTGCAAACCAAGATGATCATGCAGGTGCACGACGAGCTGGTGCTGGAGGTGCCGGACGCCGAGCTGGAGCTGGTCAAGCGCAAGCTGCCGGAGTTGATGGCCGGCGTGGCGCAGTTGAAGGTGCCGCTGACGGCGGAAGTGGGCGTCGGCAAGAACTGGGAGGAAGCACATTGAGTATGTGCTGCCGCGCGGCATGCGTCGCCCCGCGTCGCATGAATGATTCTGAAACACGTAGGGCGGTTAGCGGGCGAGGCCCGCTAACCGCCCGGGGGCCCATCGAAGGGGCGGCCTACCTTCCGGTAGGCCTTGAGAGGCGGAACGCCGTAATCGGCCATCGACGGGCCGTCGGCGGCGCACGCATGGCCGATTACGCTACGCTAATCCGCCCTACGTGGAACACGGAAACGCCGCTGTCAACTGGCCGATTTAACTATTACCCCACCAACGCAATCACAGGAGGAATCGATGGATGATTTGAAGCGGGACGCGGAGAGTTTGCTGACGAAAACCAGCCTGTCGGACGGTGTCGACCGCCGCGACTTCCTCAAGGTGGCGTTGGGCACGGGCTTCGCCGCCGCCGCGATGCCGGTGATGGCGCAAAACGTCATCAAAACCGACACCACGGGCTTGACCGCCGGCACCATCACCATCAAGGTCGACGGCCAAACCGTCCCCGTCTACCGCGCCCAGCCCGAAGGCAAGACCCACCTGCCGGTGGTGCTGGTGATCTCCGAAATCTTCGGCGTGCACGAATACATCGCCGACGTCGCCCGCCGCTTCGCCAAGCTCGGCTACCTGGCGCTGGCGCCGGACCTGTTCGTGCGCCAGGGCGATCCGCAAAAAGCCGCCTCGATCGCCGAGCTGCAGCGCGACATCATTTCCAAAACCCCGGACGCGCAAGTGATGGCCGACCTGGACGCGGTGGTCGCCTGGGCCAAGGCCAACGGCGGCAATCCCGACAAGATCGGCATCACCGGCTTCTGCTGGGGCGGACGCGTCACCTGGATGTACGCGGCCCACAATCCGTCGATCAAGGCCGGCGTGGCCTGGTACGGCCGCCTGGTCGGCACCTCCAACGCCATGACGCCCAGGAATCCGATCGATATCGCGGCGACCCTGAACGTGCCCGTGCTGGGCCTGTACGGCGCGAAGGACACCGGCATCACCGAGGATTCGATCAAGGCGATGCAGGCCATGCTGGCCAAGGGGCCGAACAAATCGACCTTCGTCATCTACCCCAATTCCGGCCACGCGTTCCACGCCGACTACCGTCCCAGCTATGTGGAGGCGGACGCCAAGGATGGCTGGGGCCGGATGCTGGCGTGGTTCAGGCAAAACGGCGTCGCCTGAGGCGCCGATAGCGCCGGTTTGACTGTTTTTAGCCAAAAATGAACACGAAAGCGTGCGGGGCGGTAAAATAACGCCCCCGGCCTGCGCAGCGGCACGGCTCCAGGTACAAGAGGCTATAACATCGATCCCATACTCATCTCCATTTTACTGGCGACCACACTAGCCGGTGTCGTCAGCATTTCAGCCGCTGCCGTGTTCTCGTTTACGCTGCTCTCGAAGGTGGTCGAGCGCATGGTCAGCCTGTCGGTCGGCATCATGCTGTCGACTTCGCTGCTGCACGCCTTGCCGGAGGCGTTCGAATCGCACGCCAGCGCGCGCAGCCTGTTCGCCACCTTGCTGGCGGGCCTGCTGGCGTTCTTCCTGCTGGAGAAGCTGGCCATCATGCGCCACTCGCACCACCACGAGGGCGACGGCCACCACCACCACCACGGGCACGATAAGCACGAGGCGGGCAAGGCGGGATGGATGATCCTGGTCGGCGACGGCATGCACAACTTCACCGACGGCATTCTGATCGCCGCCGCCTTCATGGCCAATCCGGAGCTGGGCCTGGTGACGGCGCTGGCCATCATCGCCCACGAGATCCCGCAGGAGATCGGCGACTTCATCGTGCTGCTCAACGCCGGCTTCTCGCGCACCCGGGCGTATGTCTACAATTTGCTGTGCAGTTTGCTGGCGATCGCCGGCGGCCTGCTGGGCTATTACACCTTGGACCGGGCCAGCGAGCTGATTCCGTATGTGCTGGTGTTCGCCTCGTCGGGCTTCATCTACATCGCCGTGAGCGACCTGATGCCGCAGATGCAACGCCGCGCCACCTTGCGCGAATCGGTGCCGCAGGTGCTGTTGATCGCCTCCGGCGTCGCCATCGTGCTGTTCCTGACCCACGGCCATTGAT
>DATMSN010000853.1:0-2977 GCA_035565375.1 Duganella sp.
GTCCAGGCGGCGCCCGATCATGGCCGGCGCGATGCCCTCGGCCCGCGCGGCGGCCGACAGGCTGCCCCTGGCGACCACTTCAACGAAGGTGGAAATTTGTCTGAACTGGCCCATGGCGTGCCATACCTCTCACTTGTGATAAAAACGCATGGATGAAGTGATTTTTAGTCTCGTTTGCATAACTTATCAGTGAATATACTGTAAAACAGAACGCCGCGTAACCGAGCAGCCACACTAAAAGATTCCGACGCGCGCAAGCATCGGCAGTGCTTATAATTTGGTATGGAAGTTAATATTTTCTTACGGAGACCTATCCCATGACGCAGTCCACCATCACCGTGCCGGCAGGCATGCAAATCACCGGCGAGATCAAGCCCGGCTACGAAAACATCCTGACCGCCGACGCGCTGTCGCTGGTGGTCAAGCTGACGCGCGAGTTCGAAGTGCGCCGTCAGCAACTGCTGGCCGTGCGCGTGGAGCGCGCCAAGCGCCTCGACGCCGGCGAGCGTCCGGACTTTCTGCCGGAGACCGCGCACATCCGCGCCGGCGACTGGAAGATCGCGCCGATTCCGAAGGCGCTGGAATGCCGCCGCGTCGAGATCACCGGTCCGGTCGAGCGCAAGATGGTCATCAACGCCTTCAACTCGGGCGCCGACAGCTACATGACCGACTTCGAGGATTCCAACACGCCGAACTGGGACAACCAGATCACCGGCCAGATCAACATGTTCGACGCCGTGCGCCGCACCATTTCGCTCGAGCAGAACGGCAAGTCCTACAAGCTTAACGACAAGATCGCCACCCTGGTCGTGCGTCCGCGCGGCTGGCACCTGGATGAAAAACACGTGCTGGTCGATGGCAAGCGCATTTCCGGCGGCATCTTCGACTTCGCGCTGTTCATGTTCCACAACGCCAAGGAGCAGCTGGCGCGCGGCGCCGGCCCGTACTTCTACCTGCCGAAGATGGAATCGCATCTGGAGGCGCGCCTGTGGAACGACATCTTCGTGATGACGCAGAACGAGCTGGGCCTGCCGCAGGGCACGATCAAGGCCACCGTGCTGATCGAAACCATCCTGGCCGCGTTCGAGATGGACGAGATCCTGTACGAACTGCGCGAGCACAGCTCCGGCCTGAATGCCGGCCGCTGGGATTACATCTTCTCGTGCATCAAGAAGTTCAAGCTGGACAAGGATTTCTGCCTGGCCGACCGCGCCAAGGTGACGATGACGGCGCCGTTCATGCGCGCCTACGCGCTGCTGCTGCTCAAGACCTGCCACAAGCGCAACGCGCCGGCCATCGGCGGCATGGCCGCGCTGATCCCGATCAAGAACGATCCGGAAAAGAACGAGGTCGCGATGGGTGGCGTGCGCAACGACAAGGCGCGCGACGCCACCGACGGCTACGACGGCGGCTGGGTCGCCCACCCGGGGCTGGTCGAACTGGCGATGACCGAGTTCACCAAAGTGCTGGGCGACAAGCCGAACCAGATCGACAAGCAGCGTCCGGACATCGACGTGACGGCCGCGCAGCTGCTGGACTTCAAGCCGGAGGCGCCGATCACCGAGGCCGGCCTGCGCTACAACATCAACGTCGGCATCCACTACCTGGGCAGCTGGCTGGCCGGCAACGGCTGCGTGCCGATCCACAATCTGATGGAAGACGCGGCCACGGCCGAAATCAGCCGCTCGCAGGTGTGGCAGTGGATCCGCTCGGACAAGGGTGTGCTGGAGGACGGCCGCAAAGTCACCGCCGACATGGTGCGCGCGATGATTCCCGAGGAGCTGGCCAAGGTGCAGCGCGACGCGCCGGGCGGCGACGGTCCGACCTATGTGCGCGCCGGCCAGATTTTCGAGCAGATGTCGACCTCGACCGAGTTCGCCGAGTTCCTGACCTTGCCGCTGTACGAAGAGATCTAAAACCGGGGCCGGCGGATGAACCTCATCCGCCGGCCTGCACGTCAAAAATCATTTTTCCACAAGCGCAGCGCGGTGAAGGTGGCCAGCGCCGTGTCGATGCGATCGAGCCGTCCGGCCTTGATCAACTGTTCCGCGATGGCCGGCTCGCGGTAGCGCAGGAACGGGTTGGTCGCCTTCTCCACGCCGATCGTGCTCGGCACCGTCGGCAGATTGTGCTCGCGCTTGTCGGTCTCCACTTTCACACGCTCCCGCAGCGCCACATTGTCCGGCTCCACCACGCGCGCGAAGCGCAGGTTGGATAGCGTATATTCGTGGGCACAATACACCTTGGTATTATCCGGTAGCGCGGCAAGTTTGCCGAGTGAGCTGATCATCTGCGCCGGCGTGCCCTCGAACAGGCGTCCGCAGCCGCCGGCGAACAGCGTGTCGCCGCAGAACAGCCAGGTCGGCTCGTCGGCGGACGGCTCGCGCACGTAGGCGATGTGGCCCATCGTGTGGCCGGGCACGTCGAGCACGGACAGGCGCAGCGGCAGGCCCGGCACGTCGAACTGCTTGCCTTCGCCGACCGGCAAGGTGACGGCGGCGATGGTCTCGTTGCGCGGGCCGAAAACGGGAACCTGATAATGCTGTAATAATTCGGGAACGCCGCCGATGTGGTCAGCGTGGTGATGGGTGAGTAGAATGGCGGTGAGCTTGAGTCCGTTTGCCTTCAGCGCCGCCAGAATCGGCTTGGCGTCGCCGGGGTCGACTACGGCGGCATGCACACCATCATGTATCAGCCACAGATAATTGTCGTGGAATGCTGGAACCGTCAGAACACAGAGAGCTTGGTTAGAAGATATGGTCATTGGATCGCAAAAGGCTAGACATGGATAAAGCGGGATCGGAGCAATCCATTATAGCGCTGGAAGGCTGGCTGCAAACGCCCGCAGGCGTGTACTTGCGTGCGTGGGAACAAACATGTCTCGATAATTTAACAGCCGATATCTTCGGATTCAACGCGGTGCAGATCGGCATGCCTCAAATTGATGCACTCGCGGCCAACCGCATGCCATACAAAT
>DATMSN010000854.1:0-2745 GCA_035565375.1 Duganella sp.
GCGCAGGCGGCCGGCATGCGCGCGGTGTGGATGAACCGGGCCGGCGGCGACGCCCACGTCGCCGCCGGCATCGTGCCCGACGCCATCTGCGCCGATTTCCACGACTTGCTGGCGTGGGTGAAGGAACATCTGCCTCATTGATGCGACGCGACAGCCCCCGGCCGGCGCGGAGCGTGCATAATAGGTAAATACGGCAACTCTCGGCAAATAAGATATACAGCATGCAACTCGACACACGCGCCCAAACCCTGCTCAAAGCCCTGGTGGAACGCTATATCGCGGACGGCCAACCGGTCGGCTCGCGCGCGCTCTCCAAGATTTCCGGCCTTGACCTGTCGCCGGCGACGATCCGCAACATCATGGCCGACCTCGAGGAGCTCGGCTATGTGGCCAGCCCGCACACGTCGGCCGGCCGGGTGCCGACGCCGCGCGGTTACCGCATCTTCGTCGACACCCTGCTGACGGTCCAGCACCTGGACGAGCAGTCGGTCGAGGGGCGCATGCGCCTGCAGGCGCCGCAGCCGCAAAAAATGATCTCCAACGCGGCGCAGATGCTGTCGTCGCTGTCGCAGTTCGCCGGCGTGGTGCTCAGCCCGCGGCGCGAGTCGGTGTTCCAGCAGATCGAATTCCTGCGCCTGGGCGAAAAGCGCATCCTGCTGGTGATCGTCGGCCCCACCGGCGACGTCCAGAACCGCCTGCTGCTGACCGATGTCGACTACAGCCCGACGCAGCTGATCCAGTCGGCCAACTACATCAACCAGAACTACGGCGGCCTGGCCTTCGACGAGGTGCACACGCGCCTGCAGACGGAGGTGCGCCAGCTGCGCGACGACATGGGCCGGCTGATGCAGGCGGCGGTGGAGGCGGGCAGCGAGGCGATGGCGGACAGCTCGGACGACATGGTCATCGCCGGCGAGCGCAACCTGCTGTCGGTCAGCGATCTGTCGTCGAACATGACGTCGCTGCGGCAGATGTTCGACATGTTCGAGCAAAAGACGGGTTTGATGCAGCTGCTCGACGTGTCGAGCAAGGCCAGCGGCGTGCAGATTTATATCGGCGGCGAATCGAGCCTGGTGCCGATGGACGAGATGAGCGTGGTGACCGCGCCGTACATGGCCAACGGTAAGATCGTCGGCACCCTGGGGGTGATCGGGCCGACCCGCATGGCCTATGAGCGCGTGATACCGATCGTCGATATCACGGCCAAGCTATTGTCGAACGCTTTAAGCCACAATTGACAAGTCGATGTATCTGGAACGTGTCTGACCCCTACGTGTTTTCGCGGTCCGTGGCTTAACGCGGTGCTTACGGCCGGTGCGGGCAGGCGGTCTTGGTGCAGTTGCCGTAGATCGCCAGCGCGTGCTCGGCGATGTTGAAGCCGCGCTCCTTGGCGACCATCTGCTGGCGCGTTTCGATTTCTTCGTCGAAAAATTCCTCGACCCGGCCGCAGTCCAGGCACACCAGATGGTCGTGGTGGGAACCCTCGTTGAGCTCGAAAATGGCCTTGCCCGTCTCGAAGTGGTTGCGGTTCAGCAGGCCGGCTTGCTCGAACTGGGTCAGCACGCGGTAGACGGTGGCCAGGCCGACATCCATATTGTCCGCCAGCAGGATCTTGTAGACATCCTCGGCCGTCAGGTGGCGCACCTCGCTGTTCTGGAAGATGTCCAGGATTTTAAGGCGAGGCAGCGTGGCTTTCAGGCCGCTGGCCTTCAGATCGGTTGGATTGTTACCCATGGTTGGACACTCTTATTCTGGTTGGCGATGGCTGTGGCCCACAGTTTAACGCACTCCGCGACCCACCGCATCTAATTGCGTCCTCGCGTCCACCGGCAGCCGCGCCGGGGTTTGCAAACATTTACACTTGCGCCTTGCAAAACAAGGACATATCCCCTGTTTTACAGGATAATGCTGTCACTTTGCGTGCCCGCGCGGCCCCATCCCGCACCATGCGCCCGGCATTGTGCTTTATGATATGGCGTTTTTCGGCATTTCCGCTTGACCAGATTGAGGACACTTATGCGCGTCACCCAGGCTTTATTGCAGCCCCAGTTGCAGTCTTTGTTGCACCGTTTTACCCGCCGCGCGCCGTTGCTCGCGGGCGCCGTCTGCGTCGCGCTGGCCGCCGGCGGCTGTGCCTCCAACACCACCCTGGGCGAGAAATCGAACGAGGTCAAGGAAACCGGCATCACCCTGGACGCCAGCAAGGGCGCGCAAACGACCACCATCACCCCGCTGCAGAAGTTCATGTGGTTCTTCTCGCCATACCGTCCCGATATTCAGCAAGGTAACTTTGTTTCCGAGGAAATGTTGGCGCAGCTGAAAGTCGGCATGACGCGCGACCAGGTCCGCTTCATCTTCGGCACCGCGCTGCTGACCGACCCGTTCCACGCCAACCGCTGGGACTACGCGTTCCGCATGGCCAAGGGCAACGGCGAGGTGACCACCAGCCGCGTGATCGTGTTCTTCGACGACGACGGCAAGGTCGCGCGCTGGGAAGGCGGCAACCTGCCGACCGAAAAGGAATACATCGCCCGCATCGCCGGCCCGGCGCCGAAGATCAAGAAAGATCCGAACGCGCCGCAGAACAAGCCGTCGCCGAGCGCGCCGCCGCTGCCGACGGCGACCGACAACGCCGCCCCCGCGCCGGTCGGCGTGACCGTGGGCAACGAGAAAAAATAAGGACGTACGCATGACCGCAATGAATATCGCCATCGCCGGCGCCGGTGGCCGCATGGGCCGCATCCT
>DATMSN010000855.1:0-4486 GCA_035565375.1 Duganella sp.
CCGCGCTCAGGGTGCCGTCGGCCTGGTCGCGCAGCACGTCGCCGGTCAGGTGATAAGCGCGCCAGGCCGCCTGCCCTTCCGCAGTGTCGAGCGCGGCGAATGCCAGCTCCCGTTCGCTATGCGGCAGCTCACCATCGGCCAGCGCCGAGATGTTTTCGTGCAGTCTTTTATGGGTATCCATCGCATATCCCGCCATCATAAAACACATCCACCCCGTGCCGCCTAGTCGACACTTTCCGGACGCCAACAACAATTGCCATCATTACAGCCTTACCAGCGCTTGTCAATCGGCATGTCCAGTAAAGGCTTCAATTTTTCGGCGATGACTTCGCGGGCACGGAATATACGGCTACGGACCGTACCGATCGGACAGGCCATGATGTCTGAAATCTCCTCATAGCTCAATCCCTCGATTTCGCGCAAGGCGATCGCGGTCCGCAAATCCACGGGCAAGGCATCCATCGCCGCGTTGACCGTCTGTGCGATCTGTTTGCTTGCCAGCATGGATTCCGGCGTATTAATATCGCGTAACTGCTCCCCATCGTTAAACCCCTCCGCCTGCTCCGCGTCCGCTTCGGTCGACGTGGGCGTGCGGCGGCCCTGCGTCGCCAGGAAGTTCTTGGCGGTGTTGATGCCAATACGGTACAGCCACGTGTAGAAGGCGGAGTCGCCGCGAAAATGCCGCAACGCCCGGTACGCCTTAATAAACGTCTCTTGTACCACATCTTCAGCCTCGGCGGGATCATGCACGATACGCGACAACAGTCGCATCAAGCGACGCTGATATTTCGCCACCAGCAGATCAAACGCCTGCTTGTCACCGGCCCGGACCCGGTCGACCAGCATCTGGTCACACTCACGTTCTGTCGTCACTCCTGCATTCCTCAGTGGCCTGCAGCATCGCCGAATCATATAGTCATATATACTATAGAGTTAGCCCGCTGCAAGAAGTTCACAGTGTTGGCGTTTTTATTTCAGTGCGTCCAGCAACGGAACGGCACGCCAGCGACAGCGCACGCAGCTCAGGCCGCGTCACTCCGTCCGGCAGCACCAGCACCCACCGCACCCTGCCGTCATCGCCACCCATGCGTAACAGCAACATGCCCGGCCACAAGGTCGACCCGTCGAGCAGGCGCAGCGTCGTCCCTGGTTCTTGGTATACCGTCAGCCGGAAGCGGCCGACACCGGATATATCAAGTTGGAGCGCGATACCGCAGGGACGCCCCGTCACCCAGCCGAGCAGGCCGGCCAACACACACAGCAGTGGCGCTGCCACGCCCGGACACAGGGCGGCCGACATCGCCACACAACTGCACAGCCCGGCATGCAATAGACGCAGGCCGGGCGAGGGGCGAACGACGACAGACACCGCGATCGACATGACAGCAGCACCACAAAACGCGTACACAAAAAATAGGGGGAAACAACACAGCTTGGAAGCGCCAGCGCAAGGCTGGGCAATTCTGGCGCTGGCGAATGCCAGCGCCGAATCCTCGCTCACCACCGTTGGACCAGGTGAGCCCGGATTTAGTTCAACGCGAAGTCAAACTTTTCAAACTTTTTTTACAACTTGCCGAACAGCAGACTACCGTTGGTGCCGCCGAAACCGAACGAGTTCTTGAGCGCATACTCGATCTTCATCGGCCGGGCGACATTGGCGCAGAAGTCCAGGTCGCAGGCGGGGTCCTGGTTGAACAGGTTGATGGTCGGCGGCGACACCTGGTGGTGGATCGCCAACACCGTAAACACCGCCTCCAGCCCGCCGGCGCCGCCCAGCAGGTGGCCGGTCAACGACTTGGTCGAATTGACCACCAGCTTCTTGGCATGCTCGCCGAAGGTGCGCTTGATGCCCTGCACCTCGGCCACGTCGCCCTGCGGCGTCGAGGTGCCGTGCGCATTCACGTACTGCACCTGGTCGGGGTTGACCCCGGCGTTGCGCAACGCGGCCTGGGCCGACTTGCTGCCGCCGGCGCCGTCTTCCAACGGCGACGTCATGTGGTAGGCGTCGGCGCTCATGCCGAAGCCGAGCAGCTCGGCGTAGATCGTCGCGCCGCGCGCCTTGGCGTGTTCGTACTCTTCGAGCACCATCACGCCGGCGCCCTCGCCCAGCACGAAGCCGTCGCGGTCCGAGTCCCAGGGACGGGACGCGGTGGCCGGATCGTCGTTGCGCGACGACAGCGCCTTGGCCGAGGCGAAACCGCCCAGGCCCAGCGGCGAAATGGTCGACTCGGCGCCGCCGGCCACCATCACGTCGGCATCGCCGTACTCGATCAGACGAGCGGCGGCGCCGATGCAATGCAGGCCGGTGGTGCAAGCCGTCACGATCGACAGGTTAGGGCCACGCATGCCATACTTGATCGACAGGTTACCGGAGATCATGTTGATGATCGAGGCGGGCACGAAGAACGGCGAAATACGGCGCGGACCGCGCTTGTCGTAGTCTTCCTTCTGCTCTTCGATCATCGGCAGGCCGCCGATGCCGGAACCGATGATGACGCCGATGCGGTCGGCGTTGTCCTCGGTGACGACCACGCCGGAATCCCGCACGGCCTGGATGCCGGCCGCCATGCCGTAATGGATGAACGTATCCATATGGCGGGCTTCCTTGGCCGAGATGTAGTCCTCGATATTGAAGCCTTTGACTTCACCGGCAAAACGGGTACTGAAAGCTTGCGCGTCAAACTTGGTGATGGTGGCAATACCGGACTTGCCTTCGATCGCCGCGGCCCACGTGTCGGCAACGTTGTTGCCGATCGGTGAGACGGCGCCCAGGCCGGTAATGACAACACGACGGTTTTTAGAACCTCTCAAGCGATTCTCCTAAAGTCGATCGGGCGGTAAATCAGGCCTTGACGTGTGCAGTAGCGTAGTCGATCGCTTGCTGAACGGTCGTGATCTTTTCTGCCTGTTCGTCAGGGATTTCCATTTCGAATTCGTCTTCCAGGGCCATCACCAGCTCGACGGTGTCCAGCGAGTCAGCGCCCAGGTCGTCGACGAACGAGGATTCGATCTTGATGTCTGCTTCGGCGACGCCCAGTTGCTCAGCGACGATTTTCTTAACGCGTTGTTCGATATCCGACATGTTATGGCTCCATTTGTTTGTTACGGAAAGCGCGCATTTTATCAGGTTTGCGCACTGAAAAACTAATTTCGGTGTCTGCCGCTAATTTGCCGCAAACTATTCCGAAATCGCTGGTAAAAGACGGGAACGGCATTTTATCCATGCCAGAACCCATCAATTCATATACATCCCGCCATTCACGTGCAAGGTGGTGCCGGTGATATAGGCCGCCTGCGGCGAGGCCAGGAAGGCCACCGCCGCGGCGATATCCTCCGGCTTGCCCAGGCGCGCCAGCGGAATCTGCGTCAGCAGCGCCGCGTGTTGCTCCTCGCCCAGCGCCTTGGTCATGTCGGTGTCGATAAAGCCCGGCGCCACGCTGTTGACGGTGATGTTGCGGCTGCCGATCTCGCGCGCCAGCGCGCGGCCCATGCCCTCGACGCCGGCCTTGGCGGCGGCGTAATTCATCTGGCCCGGATTGCCGGCCGACGCCACCACCGAAGTGATGTTAATAATACGCCCAGTTTTCGCTTTCATCATGCCGCGCAGTACCGCGCGTGACAGGCGGCCGACCGAACTCAGATTGGTGGCGATGACGCTGTCCCATTCCTCGTCCTTCATGCGCATGGCCAGCTGGTCCTGCGTGATGCCGGCGTTGTTGACCAGGATGCCGACGGCGCCGAAGGTTTTGCCGATCTCGTCGATGACGGCCGCGCAGCGTTCGGCGTCGGTCACGTTCAGGACCATGCCCTTGCCGGCCTCGGCGCCGAACTCGCCCAGGTAGGCGCTGATCGCCTCGGCGCCGGCCTCGGTGGTGGCGGTGCCGATCACGCGCGCGCCCTGGCGGGCCAGCTCTTGCGCGATGGCCTTGCCGATGCCGCGCGATGCGCCCGTGACCAGGGCGACTTGGTTTGCTAAATTCATGGTTGTCCTTCTACGTAAATAACGAGTGTGCCTGAAGTTCTTTGATTTACCCGGCCGGTTTACTTGAGCGAGGTCAAAACGCGGTCCAGCGAAGCCTGATCGATGATGGCGTCGCCCACCAGGGTGGCGTCGATGCGCTTGGTCAGCCCCATCAGCACCTTGCCGGGGCCGCACTCGACCACCTGGGTGATGCCGTCGGCGGCGACTTTCTGCATCGTCTCGACCCAGCGCACCGGCGCGGCGGCCTGGCGCACCAGCGCGTCCTTGATCGCGGCCGGGTCGTTGAGCACGGCGACGTCGACGTTGTTGATCAGCGCGATGCGCGGCGCCGAGAACGCCAGGTCGGCCATGTAGTCGCGCAGCCGGTCCGAAGCCGGCTTCAGCAGCGACGAGTGGAACGGCGCCGACACCGGCAGTTTCATGGCGCGCTTGGCGCCCTTGGCCTTGGCGATGTCGCACGCGCGCTCGACGGCGGCCGTGTGGCCCGCGATCACGATCTGCGTC
>DATMSN010000856.1:0-6101 GCA_035565375.1 Duganella sp.
CCGGCAAGTCCCATCCGGGCTCGCGGTCGGTGCTGCGCGGTGGCTGGCCAACTGGGGACGGGGGCTGCGGCGCGGGCAAGGTTGCCGTTGATCCGACCGCCAGCGGCGGGACTGCGGTAGCGCCAGTCAGGATCGTATTGGTTGGCGTTGCGGCAGTCGGCTTCGCCGCCCCGATCAGTTCATCGCGCAGCCGGCATGCTATTTTGAAGGTCTTGTCGCCCGGACGGCGGATGAATAAGTCCCGCCACGCATTGCGCGTCGAGCGCGCGAACGATTGCGCGAACTGGTTCGGCGACACCGCGCGGCCATTGTGGATGATCTGATCGCCTTCAACGCGCGCATAGTTGTTTTCGCCGTAGCTCCACGATTTCAACACGGTGCCTTCGGGAAGGAACAGCGATTTCCATTGATAGCCGTGCATGTCCTCGGGGTCCGCGCCCGGCGCGAATCTGGCCGGGTCTTCCAGCCAGCATTCGATGGCCTTGGTCATGGCTTCCGAAATATCTTGCGAGCCGCCACGGCGGCGCAGCTTTTCTATTAGTTGGAGCAGGGTGTCGGTGGGCACCTGCACGGTCACTGTGGTATTCATTCGATTTTCTCCCCTATTTTGTTCTGCTTTGTCATGTTTAGACCGGGAAGCGCGGCGATAGTTCAATCCCTAGGAAAATAGGGAAAAACAGGGCGGAAAATCGGGCTTTTGCTACAAGGAGCTGGGCAGCCCACCCATGTGCATACTCCCAGGTGAGCGCGACGGGTTCCCGCTCTCGCGGGAGGGGCCGGGGGCGGCTTTGGGGCGGGAGTTGTCGGTCATCGGGCTCCGTGTGTCAGGTCAAGTCTGAGCTAGTACCCCTTAAACCACCGACCCCAGCTTGAAGATCGGCAGATACATCGCCACCACCAGCCCGCCGATCAGCACGCCCAGGATGACCATGATCGCCGGCTCCATCAAGCTCGACAGCGACGCCACCGCCTCGTCCACTTCCTCCTCGTAGAAGTCGGCGACCTTGCCCAGCATGGCGTCGAGCGAGCCCGATTCCTCGCCGATGGCGACCATCTGCGTGACCATGTTGGGGAACACGTCGGCGTTCTGCATCGCCACCGTCAGGCTGGTGCCGGTGCTGACCTCGTTCTGGATCTTGCGCGTGGCGTCCAGGTAGACGGCGTTGCCGGCCGCGCCGCCGACCGAGTCGAGCGACTCGACCAGCGGCACGCCGGCGGCGAACATCGTCGCCAGGGTGCGGGTCCAGCGGGCGATCGTGGCTTTGCGGATGACCTCGCCGAATATCGGCAGCTTGAGCAGCAGCTTGTCCATGAAGCGCTGCATTTGCAGCGAGCGCTGCCACGCGCGGAAGAACAGGTACAGCCCCATGCCGATCGAGAAGAAGATCACGTGCCACCACGTGACGAAAAATTCCGACAGCGCCATGACGAACAGGGTCGGCGCCGGCAGGTTGGCGCCGAAGCTGGCGAACACCTCCTTGAACGCCGGCACCACCCAGATCATGATCACCGCCGTGACGATGAACGCCACCGCCAGGATCGACACCGGATACATCAGCGCCGATTTGATCTTGGCCTTCATGGCCAGCGTCTTTTCCTTGTAGATCGCCAGCCGCGTCAGCAGGTCCTCGAGGATGCCGGCCTGTTCGCCGGCGCCGACCAGGTTGCAGAACAGCGGGTCGAAGTACAGCGGGAACTTGCGGAAGGCCTGGTTCAGGCTGGTGCCGGTCTCGATGTCGGCGCGCAGGTCCATCACCAGCTTGGACACCGACGGGTTGGAGTGGCCCTTGCCGACGATGTCGAACGATTGCAGCAGCGGCACGCCAGCCTTCATCATCGTCGCCAGCTGGCGCGTGAACAGCGAGATATCCTTGTCGGTGATGCGCTTGCCGCTGCGGTAGGCCTTCTTCTTGACCTTGGTGACCATGATGCCCTGGCGGCGCAGCGTGACGTTGACCACCGCCTCGCCGCCGGCGCGCATCTCGCCGCGCACCGTCTTGCCGGTCTTGTCCTTGCCCTCCCAGGCGAAGATCATTTCCTTGACCTGGTTGCCCGCGTTGCCCGAAGTCGCCATGATCGCTGTCCTATTTTTGGGTCACTATTCGTTGGTGCAGCCGAGCACTTCTTCCAGGCTGGTGAGGCCGTTCCTGACCTTCACCAGGCCCGACCGGCGCAGCGACTTCACGCCTTCCTCCTCGGACTTGGCGGCGATCTCCATCGAGTTGCCGTGCGCCAGGATGATGCTTTCGATGGCCGGCGTGATCGGCATGATCTGGTAGATGCCCACGCGGCCCTTGTAGCCGCCGCCGTTGCAGCGCTCGCAGCCGACCGGGCCGTAGGGTTTCCAGCTGCCGTCGAGCTCTTGCTCCGTGAAGCCGGCCTTGAGCAGCAAATCGTGCGAGATCTCGACCGGCTGCTTGCAAATGCACAGGCGCCGCGCCAGCCGCTGCGCGGTGATCAGGATCACCGACGAGGCGATGTTGAACGGCGCCACGCCCATGTTCATCAGCCGCGTCAAGGTCGACGGCGCGTCGTTGGTGTGCAAGGTGGAGAACACCATGTGCCCGGTCTGCGCCGCCTTGATGGCGATGTCGGCCGTCTCGAGGTCGCGGATCTCGCCGACCATGATGATGTCCGGGTCCTGGCGCAGGAACGATTTGAGCGCCACCGGGAACGTCAGCCCGGCCTTGTCGTTGACGTTGACCTGGTTCACGCCCGGCAGGTTGATCTCGGCCGGGTCCTCGGCGGTGGAGATGTTGATGCCGGGCTTGTTGATGACGTTCAGGCAGGTGTACAGCGACACCGTCTTGCCCGAGCCGGTCGGCCCGGTCACCAGCACCATGCCGTAGGGACGCTGGATGGCGTCGAGCAGCAGCGCCTTCTGGTCCGGGTCGTAGCCGAGCGCGTCGATGCCCATCTGCGCCTGCGTGGCGTCGAGGATGCGCATCACGGTCTTCTCGCCGAACAGGGTCGGCAGCGTGGACACGCGCAGGTCGACGGTCTTGGTCGGCGAGACGATCAGGCGCATGCGCCCGTCCTGCGGCACGCGCTTTTCCGAGATGTCGAGCTTGGCGAGCACCTTGATGCGCGAGACCAGCTTTTCCTTGATCGAGATCGGCGGCTGGGCGTGCTCCATGAGCACGCCGTCGACGCGGAAACGCACCCGGTAGAATTTTTCGAATGGCTCGAAATGCAAATCGGACGCGCCCAGGTTGACCGCGTCCATCAGCATCTTGTTGAGGAAGCGCACCACCGGCGCGTCCTCGACGTCGTTGGTGGCCGCCTCGGCCGCCGCCACCGCCGCCGCCGCGCTTTCCTCCTCGGCGAACTGGATGTCGGCATCGCCGCCGGCCAGGTCGGCGATGTCTTGCTCGCTGGTCTTGTTGAGCTTGGCGAGCAGGTGCAGCAGCGCGTCGTGCGGCACGATAACCGGCTCGACCGTTGACTCGGTCTGGAACTTGATCTGGTCGAGCGCCTGCAGGTTGGTCGGGTCCGAAATGGCGACCGACATCTTGTTGCCGCGCTTGGCCAGGGCGATCACGCGCTGGGCCTGCATCAGCTTGTTGTCGATGGCCTTGGCCGGCAGCGCGTCGATATTCAGCGCGGCCACGTCCATCAGCGGGTAGGCGAAGGTTTCGGCGCAGAAGGCGGCGAGCGCGCGCGCGTCGATCAGGCCGCTGGCCAGCAGCGCGTCGATGAAGGCTTGCTTGCCGTGCACGGCCTTTTTTTGCAGCGCGTCCGCCTGCGGCGCGGACAGCCGCCCGGCTTGCAGCAATGCGCGCGCCAACCCCGGCATCGGGGCGCCTGGCGCGGCGTTGGGGAGGACTGCTGCCATAGAAGCATCTATCTTGATAGGGGACGGGCGATCAAAGAATCATGCTCTTGGGCACTAACTTTGTAAAGCCGTTTGTCGCTGCCAAGAAACGATTGTACGCCCGGGTGTTGCGTTAGCCGCGCGCCCTTAGCAATCAGACACCGCGTTTGGTGCCGGGACGTATCAATTTGACGACTTTGATGGATTGATCATGCGCCTGGATCACCTCGATGATGCAGTGGCCGATCTTGATGCTGATGGGCGCCTCTGGAATTTCTTGCAACAATTCCAGCAGCATGCCGTTGAGGGTTTTGGGGCCGTCGAGCGGGAAGTTCAGGCCGAGGCGCTTGTTGACGTCGCGCAGCGCCGTCGCGCCCTCGAGCAGGCATTCGCCCTGTTCGTTCCAGGCGAAACTGTCGGCGCGGGCGTCGCCGGGCATCGACGTGGTGAATTCGCCGATCATCTCCTCGATGATGTCGTCCAGGGTCACCAGGCCCTGCACCTCGCCGTACTCGTCGACGATGATGCCCAGGCGCTCCTTGCGCTCCTGGAAGTACTGCAATTGCGTGAACACGCCGGTGTCCTGCGGGATGAAGTAAGGCGTCGTCAGCAGCGCGCGGAAGTGCTCGACCGTCAACTCGTCCTCCTGGTTCAGCAGCGCCACCGCCTTGCGCACGTGCAGGATGCCGACGATGCGGTTGATCTCGCCCTCGTAGACGGGCAACTTGTTGTGGTAGCAGGTGGTCAGTTCGCGCTTGATTTCCTCGACCGACTGTTCCAGGTCCAGCGCCTCGATCTGCGAGCGCGGCGTCATGATGTCCTCGACGACGATGGTTTCCAGGTCGAACAGGTTGAGCAGGATGCTCTTGTGCTTTTGCGGGATGAAGTTGCCGCCCTCGAGCACGATCGAGCGCAGCTCCTCGGGCGAGACGCGGACGTCCTGCAGGTGGGCGCCGGCCTTCGTGCGGAACAGCCGCAGCACCTGGGTGACGAACAGGTTGACGAACCAGATCACCGGCTTGAACAGCGCCATTAGCGGCCGCAGCACGACGCTGGTGGGCAGCGCGATGCGCTCGGGGTAGGTGGCGCCGATCATCTTCGGCGAAATCTCGGCGAACACGATCAGCAGGAATGCCACCACGCCGGTGGAGACGATGATCACGTTGTCGTCGTGGCCGAAGTATTCGATCGCCAGCGACGTCACCAGCGCGGTGGCCATGGCGTTGACCAGGGTGTTGGCGATCAGGATCAGCGACAGCAGCTTATCGGTGCGGTCGAGCAGCCACAGCGTGGTGATCGCGGCGCGGCTGCCGCGCTTGGCCTCGTGGCGCAGGCGATAGCGGTTGGCCGCCATCAGGGCGGTTTCGGCCATGGCGAAAAAGGCCGAGCACAAGATCAGGAAGGCGAGTGCAAGAAGTTGCACCCATAACGGCACGGTATCCAAGAGTCACCGTAAAGAGTCTGGGGAAACTGGTCGGCGTGCTGCACGTGCCGGCCCAGAGCGGATTGCACTGGAATTCTAAGGCAAGGATGAGTTAGGTGCAAGTTTGCCTATGTTTCCGCAGAGTTGACACGGTACTATGGGGCTTACTTTCATACAGCGATAAGGGTGGTCCACCATGCGTAAGAACTTTGTTTTGCTGGGTTTGATGTTGGGGTTGGGCGGCGCCGTGGCGCAGGCCGCGCCGCTGAACCAGGCGTTGCTGACGCAGGCCGAGAACGCCAAGCCGGACGCGCTGGCGCTGCTGGCCCGGCTGGTCAACATCGATTCGGGCACCTACAACGAAGCCGGGCTGGACCAGGTCGGCGCCATCGCCCGCGAGGAATTGAAGAAGCTCGGCGCGCGCGTCGAGGTGCTGCCGGCGTCGCCGGCCAGGTCGGGCAACATCGTCGCCAGCTGGACCGGCAAGGGCAAGGGCCGCATCCTGCTGGTGGCGCACATGGACACGGTGTTCGGCGACGGCGCCGCCGCCGCGCGGCCGTTCCGCGTCGACGGCAAGCGCGCCTACGGTCCCGGCATCATGGACGACAAGGGCGGCATCGTCATGGCGCTGTACGCGATGAAGCTGCTGCAACAGGCCAAATTCGACGACTACGCCAAGGTCACGTTGATCCTCAACACCAACGAGGAAACCGGCTCGGCCGGCACGCTGGCGCTGATCAACCAGCAAGCGCGCGCGCACGACGTGGCCTTCAACCTGGAGCCGGGCCGGCCGGCCGACGGCCTGGTGATCTGGCGCAAGGGCAGCGGCGGCATCGAGCTCGACATCAAGGGCAAGGCGGCGCA
>DATMSN010000857.1:0-1643 GCA_035565375.1 Duganella sp.
AGCGGCCAGGCGCTGCGCCAGTGCATCGCGGCGGTGCGGCGCGGCGGCACCGTCAGCGTGCCCGGCGTGTACGCCGGCTTCATCCACGGCTTCCCGTTCGGCGACGCGTTTGAAAAAGGCCTCGTTTTCAAGATGGGCCAGACCCACGTGCAGCGCCACATGCCGGAGCTGCTCGAGCTGATCTGGCAGGGCAAGCTCGATCCCGGCAAGCTCATCTCGCACCGGCTGCCGCTCGAACAGGCCGCCGAGGGCTACCGCCTGTTCGACCGCAAGCAGGACGGCTGCCGCAAGGTGATCCTGCGCGCGGGATAGACAAATCGGCGTGCCACCCCTATGATTGACAAATCCTTAACACTATCGGACCCCGCATGCGCCGTTTCCGCCTCCTCCGCCCCACCCTCCTGCTGTGCCTTGCGGCCCTGTCGCCGTTCGCCGGCGCCGCCGACGCCGACGCCGCCCCGCCCGCCGTCGCCAGCTTCTTCCAGACCAGCCAGATCAAGCTCGTCGCCCTCTCGCCCAAGGGCGGTTACGTGGCGATGGCCACCATGCTGGCCGACGGCACCCAGGCGCTGGTGATACGCGATACCGCCGACCCCAAGCAGGCCAAGATCGTCAGCCGGGTCGAACCGGAGACGGCGGCCTTTTACGCCGTCCATTGGATCAACGAGAACCGCATCGGCTTTACGCTCAAGAACATGCGGCTGGCCTTCGAGACCAATCTGGACGAATTCGCCATCGACCGCGACGGCGCCAACCACCGGCATCTGATCAACGGCAACTGGGCGCACCGGCAGGAGGCGCAGATCGGCTCGATGCTGACCAGTCGCGTGCTGACCGCCGACTACGCCTTCCACGGCACGCTCCACGATGGCTCGGACGACATCCTGGTCAAGAAATTCCGCTGGAACCACACCGACCTCGGGCCGGCCTCGTCGCGCCTGTACCGCCTCAACACCCGCACCTTGCAGCTGGGCAGCACGTTCGAGGGCGCGCAGCCGCAGGCCAGCGACCGCTGGATCACCGACGCCAACGGCGTGCCGCGCGTGGTGCTGTCGGAGGTCAAGGGGCACTGCATCGCGTCCTACCGCAAGCCCGACGCCACCGGCTGGACCGAGATCGACAACGGCGTCTGCTACCAGAACCGCCGCTTCGCGCCCTTGTTCTTCGACGGCGCCGACACGCTGTACGTCAAGGCCGCCCACAAGGGCTACGCGGCGCTGTTCCGCTACGACCTGAAGACCATGACGATGGACAAGGAACCGACCGTGGAGACGCAGGGCTACGATTTCAGCGGCACCGCCGAGATCGACTACCCGAGCAAACGGCTGATCGGCATCCATCTCGAAACCGACGCCGACACCACCGTCTGGTTCAACGCGCGCATGAAGGCCGACCAGGCCAAGATCGACGCCGCCCTGCCCGGCGCCATCAACACCGTGCGCTGCGGCGCCGATTGCCTCGACTCGCCCGTGTTGCTGATCGAGTCGGCCTCCGACCGCCAGCCGCCCCAGTACGTGCTCTACACGCGCGCCAGCGGCGCCGTGGTCGGCCTGGGCAGCATCCACCCGGACCTCAAGCCGGCGCAGATGGGGCGGCGCAGCTTCCACCACTACACGGCGCGCGACGGCCGCGCCATCCCCGCC
>DATMSN010000858.1:0-2305 GCA_035565375.1 Duganella sp.
CTGCGCCGCCGGCTGTGCGGCCGGCGCGCCGAGGCCGGCCACCAGCGCCAGCAAGGCTGCTGCATAATTTTTCAGCATAGCGTCCATTTCACACCGCATACGTAAAGCGGCAGCTTATAACTTTTTCCGCTTGCCGACCCGCTATACTTTGCCTGTCGCCCACTGTTTCAAGAAAATTCGAACATATGTCGCTCAATTACATCTGGTCTGGCTTCTTCCTCGTCGGGTTTGCCGCCGCGCTGGCGCAGTTTCTGTTCATGGGCGATACGGAAATTTTCAAGCGCATCATCGACGGCACGTTCGAGTCGGCCAAGAGCGGCGTGATGGACATCGCGCTGCCGCTGGCCGGCGTCATGACCTTGTGGCTGGGCATCATGAACATCGGCGAGAAGGCCGGCGCCGTCAACCTGCTGGCGCGCCTGATCGCGCCGTTCTTCTCACGCATCTTCCCCGGCGTGCCGAAGGAACATCCGGCCACCGGCCACATGCTGATGAATTTCTCGGCCAACCTGCTCGGCCTGGACAACGCGGCCACGCCGTTCGGCCTGAAGGCGATGGAAAGCCTGCAAACGCTCAACCCCAGCAAGGACGAGCCGACCGACGCCCAGATCATGTTCCTGGTGCTGCACACCTCGGGCCTGACCCTGATCCCGGTGGCCATCATGGCGCAGCGCTCGATCCTCGGCGCGGCCGACCCGTCCGACATCTTCATCCCGTGCATGATCGCCACCTACGTCGCCACCGTCACCGGCCTGATCGCCGTGGCGATCCGCCAGCGCATCAACCTGTTCGACCGCGTCGTGCTCAGCTGGCTCGGCTGCAGCACCGCCGCCATCGCCGGCCTGATCTGGTATTTCACGCAGGTGCTGACCCGTCCCGAGATCGAACTGTTCTCCAAGGTCTTCAGCAACCTGGTCTTGATCGGCGTCATCGGCGGCTTCATCATCGGCGCGCTGTGGAAGAAGGTCAACGTCTACGAAGCCTTCATCGAGGGCGCCAAGGGCGGCATCCAGACCTCGCTGACCGTCATCCCCTATCTGGTCGGCATGCTGGTGGCCATCAGCGTGATCCGCAACGCCGGGCTGTTCGCCTTTGTCGTCGACGGCTTCAGCTGGCTGTTCGGCGCGCTCGGCTTCAACACCGATTTCGTGCCGGCGCTGCCGACCGCGCTGATGAAACCGCTCAGCGGCAGCGGCTCCAAGGCGATGATGATAGACACCATGCAAACCTATGGCGTCGACTCCTTCGTCGGCCGCCTGGCCTGCGTGTTCCAGGGCTCGGCGGACACCACCTTCTACATCGTCGCGCTGTATTTCGGCTCGGTCGGCATCCGCAAGACGCGCTACGCGATCTCGTGCGGGCTGATCGCCGACTTCGCCGGCGTCGTCGCCGCCATCGCGGTCGCCTACATCTTCTTCCATTGAGCGGATCAATCATGTTTCGTCGCCTTATCCTTGCCACCGCGCTCGCCGCCACGGTGGCCGCCAATCCGGTCCACGCCACCGATCTGCCGGAGCCGGTCGCGCGGCTGATGCAATCGGCGCAGATTCCGCCGCAAGCGGCCGCCATCGTCGTCATGCGCGGCGACACCACGCTCATCTCGCACAACGCCCAGCAAAGCATGCGGCCGGCATCGACGATGAAGCTGTTCACCACGTTGACCGCGCTCGAACAACTGGGGCCGGTGTTCAGGGGACGGACGGAACTGCTGACCAGCGCGGCGGTCGTCAACGGCGCGCTGCAGGGCGACCTGATCCTGCGCGGCGGCGCCGACGCCGACTTCAACGAGGACGTGCTGGGCCACATGCTGCAGGCGCTGCGCAACCAGGGCATCAAAAGCATCAAAGGCGACATCGTGCTGGACCGGCAACTATTCCAGCCGTCGCGTCCCGACCTCGGGCAGCCGCCGTTCGACGAATATCCGTGGGCGTACTACAACGTCGCGCCGGACGCGCTGCTGGTCAACACCAACCTGCTGAAGGTGGAGCTGCGCTCGGTCGGCGGCAAGCTGTCGCTGGCGATGATGCCGGAGATGGACCAGGTCGGCGTGCGCTCGGAGATGGCCACCAGCGACGCGCCCTGTCCGGCGTGGGAGAACGGCTGGCGCAGCCCGGATTTCACCCGCCAAGGCGACAGGATCGAAGTGGTGTTGCACGGCAGCTTCCCGCGCGATTGCGTCAAATCGATCAGCGTCAACGTGCTCGACCCGCACGATTACCTGGCGCGGCTGGTGCGCACCACCTGGCACAAGCTCGGCGGCACGCTGAAGGGCGACGTGCGCGAAGCGAGCGCGCCGACGCCGCCC
>DATMSN010000859.1:0-1768 GCA_035565375.1 Duganella sp.
ATCGAGAACTACTCGCGCCACCTGAGCGGCGCGATGCCGGGCGAACCGCCGCCGACGCTGGTCGACTACCTGCCGAAGGACGCGCTGATGTTCCTCGACGAGTCGCACGTGCTGATCGGGCAGCTGAGCGCCATGTACAACGGCGACCGCTCGCGCAAGACCAATCTGGTGGACTACGGCTTCCGCCTGCCGTCGGCGCTGGACAACCGGCCTTTGAAATTCGAGGAGTTCGAGCAGAAGATGCGGCAGACGGTGTTCGTCTCGGCCACGCCGGCCGACTACGAGAACTCGCACGCCGACCAGGTGGTCGAGCAAGTGGTGCGGCCGACCGGTCTGGTGGACCCGCTAATCATCGTGCGCCCCGCCCGCTCGCAGGTGGAGGACCTGATGTCCGAGATCACCGACCGCGTCGCCAAGAACGAGCGCGTGCTGGTGACCACGCTGACCAAGCGCATGTCCGAACAGTTGACCGAGTTCCTGAGCGACCATGGCATCAAGGTGCGCTATCTGCACAGCGACATCGAAACGGTGGAGCGCGTCGAGCTGCTGCGCGACCTGCGCATCGGCACCTTCGACGTGCTGGTCGGGATCAACCTGCTGCGCGAGGGCTTGGACTTGCCCGAGGTGTCGCTGGTGGCGATCCTGGACGCCGACAAGGAAGGCTTCCTGCGTTCCGAACGCTCGCTGATCCAGACCATCGGCCGCGCCGCGCGTAACCTCAACGGCGTGGCGCTGCTGTACGCGGACCGCATGACCGATTCGATGGAACGCGCCATCGGCGAGACCGAGCGCCGGCGCGCCAAGCAAATCGCCTTCAACGCCGCCAACGGCATCGTGCCGCGCGGCGTGAGCAAGAGCATCAAGGACATGATCGACGGCGTCTACAGCCCGCAGGACGCGCGCGAGAACCTGCAGGTGGCGCAGGAGGCGGCCAAGTACGAGTCGATGAGCGAGAAGCAGATCAGCAAGGAGATCAAGCGGCTGGAGAAGGCGATGCTCGATCACGCCAAGAACCTGGAGTTCGAAAAGGCCGCCCAGGTGCGCGACCAACTGCATGGCCTCAAACAGCAGCTGTTCGGCGCGCCGGGCGCGGACACGCCACCGACTCCGGCCTGACCAACTTATCGAGCCAACCATGAATCCGATCTTAAGCAGCGGCCCGCTGGGCTTCCCGTGGGCCACCATGGACCCGTTCCTGTTTTGCGTTCACCACGTGGACAACTACCCCAAGGGCGACGGCAAGTTCGGTCCCGCCACGTCGCTGGCGGGGCGCCGCCTGGGCCAGGACTTCATGGGCGTCGACGGCTGGAATATGTACCATGGCGAGCAGGTGCCGGGCTTTCCCGGCCACCCGCACCGGGGCTTCGAAACGGTGACCATCGTGCGCCGTGGCCTGATCGATCACTCGGATTCGCTGGGCGCGGCCGCGCGCTTCGGCGCCGGCGACGTGCAGTGGCTGACCGCCGGGCGCGGCATCGTCCATTCGGAGATGTTCCCGCTGCTGAAGACGGAGGAGGACAATCCGCTCGAGCTGTTCCAGATCTGGCTCAACCTGCCGGCCCGGGGCAAGTTCGTCGAGCCGCACTTCACCATGATGTGGTCGGAAGACGTTCCCCGCCAAACCGTCACCGACGCTTCCGGCGCACGCACCGAGGTGGTTTGCGTCGCCGGCCGGGTGGGCGGTTCCGACGCCCTGCCCCCGCCGCCGAATTCCTGGGCCGCCGCCGAGGACAGCGACGTCGCGATCTGGGTGGTGACGATGGAGCCG
>DATMSN010000860.1:0-2517 GCA_035565375.1 Duganella sp.
CAGGCAAACCGCCGGCCAGCCGCGCGTGTTGCGTCAGCTCGCGCGAGGCGGCGTCGATGGCGGCGATGTGGCGCTCGACCGCTTCCTCCAGCACCGCCTCGTTGAGCGCCACCAGCGCGAAGATCGGGTCGTCGATATCGATCTTGACGCCGGTTTTTTCAAATACCAGGGTACGCAGCTTTTGCTGATCCATGGCCGCCTACCACTCGACCTTGTCGAGCTGCTCGAACAGGTCGCGGAACACCACCTTGATGCGCTGCTTTTCCATGACGTTGAATTTGTCGCTCTCGCGCACCTCGTTGGCGGTCAGGCGCGCCGTGTTCATCTTCTTGATGTCGGCGCCGAAGGTGTCGGCGTTGCGCGCCGACAGCACGATGCGCCCGCGCACGCGCGACGAATTGTCGGCGTAGGTTTGCGATTCGGTGAACTGTTTGCCGGACGCCGATTGCAGCAGGCCGAAGTGCTCGTTTTCCCACAGCACCAGCGGCACCTTGGTCGCCTTGGCGGTCGAGACGAAGCCCATCGCCGTGTCGTGCAGGGTGTCGCCGCCGCCGACGATGGTGTGGATGTAGACCTTGCGGCCCGATTCCTCGAGCAGCGCGAAGCAATCGTTTTCCAGCAGGTAGCCCATCAGCGGCGAGAAGGTGTTGGCGCCGTTGTCGATGACGCAGTTGCCTTCCTCCTCGAGGATATCGATCATCAGCGCGTCGAAGCGCTTGGGGTCGATGGTGCGGCTGTCGGTCATCACCGGCACATGCTTGACGTCCATCGCCTTGTAGCGCGAAAACGTCGCGTTCTCCTGGTCGGTGTCGTAGCAGCGCAGCGGCTGGCGCTGCTCTTCCAGGTCGCCGGCCGCGTCCTTGCTGGCGAGCCACTGCGCGAGGATGGTCGACACCAGTGTCTTGCCGATGCCGCCTTTACCCTGGAGAATAAAATGTACCGTGTTTTGCATCGAAATCACCCCTGAATCTGCTGGAAATAGGCGCGCCACCGCGCGCGAACGCATCGAGAGTAATTGTTTTGTGGCAGGAAGGCAACCACCACGGACGTGATGGCGCCGTCGCGGGCAGGCGGCCGTCGGCCGCGCCGTCAGTCGATGAAGCGCAGCAAGCCTTGCAGCGCGTGGATCACGGTCTGCTCGCGCACCGCCTTGCGGTCGCCGCTGAACACCAGGCGCTCGGTGTGCACGGTGTCGGCGTTGGCCCAGCCGAAGCACACGGTGCCGACCGGCTTGCCCGGCACGGCGCCGGTGGGGCCGGCGATGCCGGTGGTCGACAGCGCCAGATGGGCGTTGCTCGAGCCGAGCGCGCCGGTCGCCATGGCCGCCGCCACCTCCTCGGACACGCTGCCCATCTGCGCGATCAGCGCGGCCGACACGTCCAGCAGTTCGGTCTTGGAGGCGTTGGAATAGGCGATGAAGCCGCAGTCGAACCACGCGGTCGAGCCGGCGATCTCGGTGATGGCCTGGGCCACGCCGCCGCCGGTGCACGACTCGGCGGTGGCCAGGATCAGCCCCTTGTCCTGCAGCGCCTTGCCGACCTGCGCGGCCAGATTGAGGATGGTGTCGGTGTTGTTGTCGGTTTTCAGCTCGTTGCTCATGAAACTCTCCTTCTGAAGCGGCAATCTGGGGCCGGCTGGATTATCCCGCAGGGTGTGCTGCCACTGTACCATGCAGATCACAATCGTTGCCAGCGATGCACCGGTGATTAGCAGCTAGCTTAACTTTGCATAAAAACATTAGACCGGCGATTTGAACTTGCGTACACTCAATAGTACTGCGTGGCGTACCGCCCAAAAATCGCGGAACGCACCCCAGTCCGGCCGGCCAATGTAGCTTGCCGGAAGCAAGCGGACTGATCCGGCCAGGACGCCGGTTCGATAGCCCACCGGAGGCGTATCCCATGATCAGCCAGACCGATATATTTCACGCGCGCATCTTGATCGTCGACGATCAGCCCGTCAACGTGGAGTTGCTGGAGTTCCTGCTCAAGTCGAGCGGCTACAAGGCCGTCAGCGCCACCACCGACCCGCGCGTGGTGGCCGACTGGCATCACCGCCAGCGCTTCGATCTCATCATTCTCGACTTGCAGATGCCCGGCATGGACGGCTTCGAGGTGATGGACGCGCTGCGCCCGCTCGAGGCGGACGCCTGGCTGCCGGTGCTGGTGGTGACGGCGCAGCCGGACCATAAACTGAAGGCGCTCGAATATGGCGCGCGCGACTTCCTGAGCAAGCCGATCGACCCGGTCGAGGTGTTGACGCGCATCCGCAATATGCTCGAGGTGCGCCTGTTGCACCGCGAGGCGCGCAACTACAACGTGCGCCTGGAGCAGACGGTGCGCGACCGCACCGTCGAGCTGCAACGCTTCCGCAGCGCCATGGACGCCACCGCCGACGCCATCTTCCTGCTCGACGCGGCCAGCGCCGAACTGGTCGACGTCAACGACGGCGCCTGCCGCATGCTCGGCTACCCGCGCGACGAGATGCTGGGCCAGACCGCCAGCCGGCTCGGCCTGG
>DATMSN010000861.1:0-2247 GCA_035565375.1 Duganella sp.
CATCGCCGCCGGCATGGGCGGCGGCACCGGCACCGGCGCCGCGCCGATCGTGGCCGAAGTGGCCAAGTCGCTCGGCGCGCTGACCGTGGCCGTGGTGTCGAAGCCGTTCTCGCACGAAGGCCAGAAGTGCATGGACATCGCCGACGAGGGCCTGGAGCAGCTTTCGCAGCACGTCGATTCGCTGATCGTGATCCTCAACGAGAAGCTCGAAGAGATCTACGAGGACGAATCGCTGATCGAATGGCTGCAGCACGCCGACGATGTGCTCAACAACGCCGTCGCCGGTATCGCCGAGATCATCAACGTGCCGGGCCACATCAACGTCGACTTCAACGACGTCAAGACCATCATGGGCGAGCAGGGCAAGGCCATGATGGGCACCGCGACCGCGTCGGGCATCGACCGCGCGCGCATCGCGGCCGAACAGGCGGTCGCCTCGCCGCTGCTGGACGGCGTCGACCTGTCGGGCGCGCGCGGTGTGCTGGTCAACGTGACCGCCAGCCGTGGCCTGAAGGGTAAGGAGATCAAGGAAGTGATGGCGGCGGTGCGCGCCTTCGCCGCGCCGGACGCTTCGATCGCCCAGGGTATCGCCTACGACGACACGATGGGCGACGAGATCCGCGTCACCGTCGTGGCCACGGGCCTGGGCAAGAACAAGAAGCACGTGCAACTGGTGCCGCAGCAGTTGCTGCGCACCGGCACCCACAACAGCCCGATGATGCCTTCGGGCGCCCTGGGCGGCGCGGTGTCGTCCGGCGTGTCGATGGGTGCGACCGGCGGCATGGGCGGCGGTGGCGCCCCGGCCTTCGACGGCATGAAGGCGCCGGCGGTATGGCGTCGCGAGTCGGCCTCCGAGCAGGTGCGCGCGATGGAGAAGAACGGCATGGAGACCTACGACATTCCAGCTTTCCTGCGCAAACAGGCTGACTAAGAGTCGCTTACGCCATCCCGCACGATTGTGCAGGATGGCGTAGCTTCAGGCATACTGTGCGTTCTATGCCGGGAAGAGCCGCGCTTGCCGCGGCTTTTTCACGTTCACTACCCAACAAAAGGAGTCCACTATGACCATCAAGATTGGCGATACCCTGCCGGAAGGCACCCTGTCCGAATTCATCGAAACCGAAACCGAAGGCTGCTCGCTCGGCCCGAACACGTTCAACGTGCAAGACTTGGTTAAAGGCAAGAAGATCGCGATCTTCGGCCTGCCTGGCGCCTACACCCCGACCTGCTCGGCGCAACACGTGCCGGGCTATGTCAAGCACGCCGCCGACCTGAAGGCCAAGGGCGTCGATGAAATCTGGTGCATCTCGGTCAATGACGCGTTCGTCATGGGCGCCTGGGGCCGCGACCAGAAGGCCACCGGCACCGTCCGGATGATGGCCGACGGCAACGCCGCTTACAGCAAGGCACTGGGCCTGGACGCCGACTTCAGCAAGCACGGCATGGGCACGCGCTCGCAGCGCTATTCGATGCTGGTCGAAGACGGCGTCGTCAAGCAGCTGAACGTGGAGCAGGGCGGCAAGTTCGAAGTGTCGAACGCCGAGACGCTGCTGGGCCAGGCGTAAGCCGGCTGGATGTGACGCAGTGAAGAGGCGCCGGAGACGGCGCCTTTTTTTACGTCCGCCGGTTAATAGATATCGCCGCCGTTGTGTCTCGCCGTGAACAGCGTCGAGTCGATCGTGAACGAGCAGTCGGGCCGCACGTCGAAGTAGTCGCGCGTTTCCCGCGGCGCGCTGGCAAACAGGCTGCGGATCGCGGCCACCCGTTCGGCCGGCGTGCGCATGCGCGCGGTCCAGTCGTCGAACACCATTTGCAGCTTCCAGTCGCCCACGCGCTCGGGGCGGAAGCCGGCCGCCTCCAGCATCGCGCCCCATTCGGACGGCCGGTAGTCGCGCACGTGCGAGCCGTCGCGCAGCAGTTCGACCGCCTGCAGGGTGGTGTCGTGCAGCGGCGCCTCCGGCGCGGTGATGTCGATGACGACCAGCAGGCCGTTGGGCTTGAGCACGCGCCGGACCTCGCGCAGCGCGGCCGGCACGTCGAACCAGTGGTGCGCCGAGAAGCGCGTGACGACCATGCAGAACGAGGCGTCGGCGAACGGCAGGCTGGCGACGTTGCCTTGTTCGGTGGTGATGTTGTGCAGGCCGCGCTCGCGCGCGGCGCCGGCCACCACGTTCAGCATTTCGGCCGACAGGTCGAACGCGGTGACCGACCTGGCCACCGGCGCGACGGCGAAGCTGGCGTGGCCGG
>DATMSN010000862.1:0-2067 GCA_035565375.1 Duganella sp.
CGACATCGTCGCCCAGCGCTGGCGCGTCGAGGCGGCCGGCGCGCGCATCGCCGGCGCCAAGGCCGATTTTTACCCGAACATCAATCTCGCGGCGTTTGTCGGCGTGCAGTCGCTGGGTTTCTCGCGCTTCCTCGACAGCCACTCGCAGATGCGCGGCATCACGCCGGCCATCAGCCTGCCGATCTTCGACGGCGGCCGGTTGCGCGCGCAACTGGGCAACCAGACCGCGATCTACGACGGCGCGGTCGAGCAGTACAACGCCGCAGTGGTGCAGGCGATGTCCGATGTCGCCAACGCGGCGGTGCGCATCGCGTCCGTCAAACAGCAGGACCGGCTGGCGCGGCGCGCGCTGGCCTCGGCGCGCCGCCAGCAGCAACTGGCCGAACGCGCCTACAACGCCGGCATGACCGATTCGCTCAACGTCATCAACGCGCAGCTGACACTGTTAAACGAGCAGCAGCAAATGGCACAAGTGGCAAGCAAACAACTGGATAACTACGCTTTGCTGATGTCGGCGCTGGGCGGGGGCATAAAAGTGGATTAACCGAGGGGCTTCCAAGTACAATCAATCCTTCAAAAATACAAGAGGAGCATGGCGATGAGCAGTTTTGAAGCGACTAAAAAACGCCTGAAAAACATCCATGCCCGCATGCCGGACTTCCCGGAAGATCTGATGCGCCTGATGCGCATGACCTACCACATCCAGAAGCGGATGAAGGACTTGAGCAACGCCGCGCTGCGCAAATATGAGCTGGTCGACGCCAGCTACATGGTGCTGGCGGTGCTGTATGGCTCGGATAACGAAACCTCCACCGCCTCCACGTTGGGCGAGGCTTGCATGGAGAAGCCGGCCAATCTGACGCGCGTGTGCAACGACCTGGAAGCACAGGGGCTGATCGTGCGCGGCAATCGTCCGGGCGACCGCCGCTGCGTGATGATCTCGCTGACCGACAACGGCCGCGCGCTGATCGCCAAGGTGCTGCCGGAAGTCTGGGCCGCGACCACCCACGCCTACGACGGCTACAACGCGGAAGAAGTCAAACAACTCGAAGCGCTGCTCAAGCGGCAGTTGAACAACCTAGAAGCACTTACATAGACTAACCCACACCATGAGCCCTCCCTCCGCCGCCTCCCCCACACAGGAAAACAAAGCGGCGGGTGGGACGGCGGCCCGGCTGGCGGCCTGGTTCCGCTCTGAAGGCGCCGACTGGTTCAACAGCGAGGGCCAGCGCTGGGTCTTCGTCGCCAAGGCCATGCTGGCCGCGTTCTCCGCCCTGTGGCTGGCCTTCCGCCTCGGCCTCGACTCGCCCTCCACCGCGCTCGCCACCACCGTCATCCTGGCCCTGCCAAGCAGCGGCATGGTGCTGGAAAAAGCCTTCTACCGTTTTCTCGGCACGATCGTCGGCTGCGCGGCCTCGCTGCTGCTGGTGGCGCTGTTCCCGCAGTCGCCGCCGGTGCTGTTCATCGGCGTGGCGTTGTGGGTCGCGCTGTGCACCGGCGGCGCCGCCATGCACCGCAACCAGCAGTCCTACAGCTTCGTGCTGGCCGGCTACACCGCGTGCATGATCGCAATCCCCGCCATCGACGCGCCGGGCCAGGTGTTCACGCTGGCCGTCACCCGGATGACCGAGGTGGGACTGGGCATCATCTGCGCCGCCGTGGTGCACGACGTGATCTTCCCGCGCCGCCACTCGCGCGCCGTCATGCGCACCGTGCAGACGCGCTACGCCGGCTTCCTCGCCTTCTGCCAGCAAGTGCTGGAGCGGCGCCTGTCGCCGGCGGAGGCGGAATTGAACCACCTGAAGTTCGCCGCCGATATCGCCGCGCTGGAATCGGGCCGCGCCGCCGCCTTCTTCGAGGCCGACCACGCGCGATCCCACACGCGCCAGCTGCATGCCTTCAACGCCGCCTTCATGACGGTGCTGACCACCTTCTACACGCTGCACCGCCTTAGCCACCGCCTGCGCGCGAATGGCACGGGGCCGGTGCTGGCGCTGGTGGAGCCGATGCACGCGCATCTGGCGCAAGCGATGAAGCTGGACCCGACCGCCGGCCAGCTCGCGCGGA
>DATMSN010000863.1:0-2552 GCA_035565375.1 Duganella sp.
TTCTCGCTGCAGATCGGCCAGCGTATCGGCCTGCTGGGCGTGAACGGCGCCGGCAAGTCGACGCTGATCAAGACCATCGCCGGCGAGCTGGCGCCGCTGACCGGCGACGCCACCATCGGCAAGGGCCTGAACATCGGCTACTTCGCCCAGCACCAGGTGGAGATGCTGCGCCACGACGAATCGCCGCTGTGGCACCTGGCGAAGATCGCCCCGACCGTGCGCGAACAGGAACTGCGCAACTTCCTCGGCGGCTTCAACTTCCCCGGCACCATGGTCACCAGCTCGATCGCGCCGTTCTCCGGCGGCGAGAAGGCCCGCCTGGCGCTGGCGTTGATCGTCTGGCAGCGCCCCAACCTGCTGCTGCTCGATGAACCGACCAACCACCTGGATCTGGAAACCCGCGAGGCGCTGACCGAGGCGCTGGCGCAGTTCGAAGGCACCCTGGTCGTCGTCTCCCACGATCGCCATCTGCTGCGCGCCACCACCGACGAATTCATCATCGTCGCCGACGGCAAGCTGCAGCCGTTCGACGGCGATCTGGACGACTACAAGGATTGGCTGTTCAAGACCAAGCTGGGCAAAGGCACCGACGTGCTGCCGGCCGCCGGCAAGGCCAACAAGACCGACTTCCCGGTGGTGTCGCCGGTGGCCGCTCCGGCCGCCGCCGCGCCGGCGCCCAGCAAGGACCAGAAGCGCCAGCAGGCCGAGGACCGCCAACGCCTGGCCGCGCTGCGCAAGCCGCTGGAACAGAAGATCAAGCGCCTGGACGATCAAATCGCCAAGCGCAGCGCGCAGAAAGCGGATGTCGATGCCCAGTTGGGCGAGTCCTCGATCTACGAAGCGGCCAACAAGGCCAAGCTCAAACAGCTGCTGGCCGACCAGAGCTTCTTCACCAAGGACCTCGGCCAGCTGGAAGCGGAATGGCTGGAGCTGCAGGAGCAGCTCGAAGCGCTGGCCTGATCAAGCGGCCTGGCGGGCGCCGACCGGCACCTTGCGGATCGACATCAGCTTATCGATGTCGACCACGATCAGGCGGCGCCCCTCGACTTCCCCGAGGCCCAGCAGGTAATCGACCGCCGGCCCGCTGCCGGTGCCCGCGCCGGGGATCGGCAGCAGTTCGTCGAGCGTCAGCGAGACGATGTCGGTCACGCCATCGACCACCATCCCCATCACGCAGCTCGACAGCTTGAGAATGATCACGTCCGTCAGCGGGTCGTGCGCCGGCGGACGCGGACCGAAGGCGATCCGCATGTCGACGATCGGCATGATCACGCCGCGCGACACCGCCACCCCGCTGATAATTTCACCGTCCGACGCGAAGCGCTCCAGTTCCTTCAGCGGGCGCAGTTCCTGCACCTTGCTGAAGTCCAGCGCATAATCCAGGCCGCCGAGCCGGAACACAAGATACTGCTGCGCTCCGGCGTCGGGCGGGCGCGCGCCGCCGTTGACAATATTGGCGTTGAGGGCTTGCATCTTCGAGAGAATCATGATCATCCTTTCGTCTATTGACGTGCGGTAACAGGCATGAATCATCCTAACCGCGCGCTTCTGATGCGGGATTGATTGGCATCAACGTTAGCCCGGCGGCCGGCGCGCGTTTGCTACAATGAGACAATGAGTGCCATGAATTTAATCGATGTGAACGACGTGGAGCTAAGTGCGATCCGCGCGCAGGGACCGGGGGGACAGAACGTCAACAAGGTCTCCAGCGCGGTGCACCTGCGTTTTAATATCGTAGCCTCCTCGCTGCCGGAGCATATCAAGGAGCGCCTGCTGGCCATGCGCGACGGCCGCATCACCAAGGACGGCGTGGTGGTGTTGAAGGCGCAGCAGTCGCGCAGCCAGGAGGCCAACAAGGAGGACGCCTTGCGGCGCCTGCAGGAACTGGTCGACAGCATCGCGGTGCTGCCCGCCGCGCGGCGCGCCACCAAGCCGACACGCGGCTCCCAGCGCCGCCGGCTGGACGGAAAAACCAAGGACGGCGAACGCAAACAGTTGCGCGGCAAGGTGACGCTCTAGTGTAGTGTTTCGTTCTGATTGCCGCGTATAAAAATGGTGGATTTGCGTCCCAGACAAGGCGCGCACCGCAGCGATAGCGAGCTATCGCGAGGATGCGCAACGCAGTATGGGGCGGAAAGACATCGTTTTTATGCGGTAAGAAGAACGAAACACTACACTAGCGACGCCAGTCAGGCCATCGCGACGCGCAGGCATTGATGCGCGCCCAGCGCCAGCAGGCTAATAAAAAAACAACGGCGAAATGCCGCCGCCGGCATGCGCCCGCGCAGCCACTGCCCCAGCATCATCCCCGCCCCCGCCGGCAACAGCGCCAGCACCGATCCGCCGGCGGCCGACGCCTGCCAGTTGCCCCGGCAAGTCAACACCACCGCCAATGCCAGCGTCGAGACGGTGAAAGCCAGTCCCAACGCCTGCACCAGATCGTCCTTGTCCAGATTGAGCGCTTGCAGATAAGGAGCGGCCGGCATGACGAACACCCCGGTGACGCCCGCCAGCACGCCGGTGGCCGCGCCGGCCAGCGGCCCCGCCCACGG
>DATMSN010000864.1:0-2723 GCA_035565375.1 Duganella sp.
GCTGGAGGCGCGCGGCGAGATTCGCGGCGGCCGTTTCGTCGCCGGCCTGTCGGGCGAGCAATTCGCGCTGCCCGACGCGATTCCGCTGCTGCGCGAGATGCGCCGCCGGCCGCACGACGGCGGTTTCGTCTGCATTTCCGGAGTGGACCCGCTGAACCTGTGCGGCACCCTGCTGCCGGGCGACAAGGTGCCGGCGCTGGCGGGCAACCGCGTGCTGTTCCGCGACGGCCTGCCGGTGGCCACCATCGTCGCCGGCAAATTCCGCTACCTGCAAGCGCCCGACCCGGCCGAGCGCGAACTGCTGCACGCCCAGCTGGTCGCGCGCCGCTAGCGCTTCACGGCGGGCTGTCTGTGCGGACGGCCACCTTGTCGGCCAAGCGTTGTCCCGTTTTAACGCTTTAATTTTCCAATGCGAATTGTGCCGACCTGTTAGGGACGGGTTCGATACGATGGCGGCTCGACACACCCGCACCGATCAAGGACACACATGGAATACTCGGACCTCAGCCTCGCCATTCAGATACGCACGCTCGCGGCCACCCGCCAAGCCGAAATCCTGCGCGCGCGCGGCAACATCGCCCCGGACAGCGCCGAGGCCAGGAAGTGGATGGAGGAAAACTCGCTGATGACTTTCGTTCCGCTAGTCATACAGGAGCTAAGGCAGATCACCGAAATCATCAAGCAGGAGTACTGAGCCCTCACCCGGGAGGACCGCGAACTTTGGAACGCCGATCGCCATTCAACGTGATATATTATTTTCACCCGCAGGAGGTAGGAGCGACACCGTGTTTTCCGGCTTCATGTTCGCCACCGGAATTGAAAATAGCATTCCGACCATCGACCACGGCAGGACCCGGGTCGATCAGATGGATAAGTGCGGCCACTACCGCCACTGGCGCACCGATTTCGATCTGGTCCAGCAATTGGGCATCCGGGTTCTGCGCTACGGACCGCCGCTGCACAACACGTGGCTCGGGCCCGGCCGCTACGACTGGTCGTTCGCCGACGATACCTTCGAAGAGCTGCGCCGCCGCAACATCATCGTCATCGCGGACCTCTGCCATTTTGGCGTCCCCGACTGGGTGGGCAACTTCCAGAACCCCGATTTCGCCGCGCTGTTCAGCGTGTACGCGAAGGCCTTCGCGGCGCGCTACCCGTGGGTCCAGCTCTACACGCCCATCAACGAGATGTCGATCTGCGCCCTGTTCTCCAGCCTGTACGGCTGGTGGAACGAGCAACTGACCACCGACCAGGGTTTCGTCACCGCCCTCAAGCACATCGTCAAGGCCAACATCCTGGCCATGCGGGAAATCCTGCTGGTGCGGCCGGACGCCTTGTTCATCCAAAGCGAGTCGAGCGAGTACTACCACGCCGAAAATCCACAGGCGATCGGCCCGGCCGAATGCAGAAACGCGCGCCGCTTCCTTTCGCTCGACCTCAACTACGGACGGCGGGTCGATTCGCAAATGTACGAATACCTGCTCGACAACGGCATGACGCGCGAGGACTACCATTTTTTCCTCAACAACAACCTGAAGCACCACTGCGTCATGGGCAACGATTATTACCAGACCAACGAGCACTATGTGGCGGCCGACGGCGCCACCACCGCGGCGGGCGAGATCTTCGGCTACGCGCTGATCACGCGGCAGTATCACGACCGCTACCGTTTGCCCGTCATGCATACCGAGACCAATCTCAACCAAGGGCCGCGCGGCGACGAGGCGGTGCACTGGCTGCGCAAGGAATGGGCGAATGTCTTGCGGGTGCGTAACGACGGCGTGCCCATCGTCGGCTTCACCTGGTATTCGTTGACGGACCAGGTGGACTGGGACACCGCCCTGCGTGAAAACAACGGCACCGTCAATCCGCTCGGCCTGTTTGACCTGAATCGCAACATCCGTCCCGTCGGCGCCGCCTACCGCGATCTGATCCAGCGTTGGCGCACGGTCTTGCCGACCCAGAGCGTGTGTCTGAAAGTACCCGTGGCGCTGCCGCTCGAGTATCCCGAGGGCGCCACGATCCCGTTGGACCATGACCAGCGCGCGCGCATCGAAAGCAGCGAGATCGCCACCGCGGCGCCGAAGAATGCCCAGTAGCGCGGCGGCGCGGCTGTCGCGGCCCGCCGCCGCGCCTTCGCCCGGGTGCTTTTTTATGTGCGGTTGATCGACACGCCGCCGTCGGCCTTCAGACAAGTGCCGGTGGTGAAGCTCGACGCGTCCGATGCCAGGTACAGCGCCGCCTGGGCGATCTCCTCCGGCCGCGCCAGCCGCTTGAGCGCGTGCAGTCCTTCGGCGAAGGCGCGCGCTTGCGGCGTGTCGCTGACGGCGCGTCCCATCGGCGTGTCGGTGCCGCCGGGCAGCAGCGCGTTGGCGCGGATACCGCGCGCGCCGTATTCGACCGCGATCACCTGCATCAGGCCGATCAAACCGGCCTTGCTGGCCGCGTACGCGGCCATGCCGGGAAAGCCGACGCTATGCCCGACAAAGCTGGACGTGAAGATGAGCGAGCCGCCGCCCCGCTCCAGCATCGCCGGAATCTGGTATTTGGCGCCCAGGAAGGCGCTAGTCAGGTTGGCGGCCAGCACCGCATCCCAGGTGGCGACCGGAATCTCGGCCGTCGGCGCCGCCTCGCCGGTGGCGCCGGCGTTGTTGAAGGCGATATCGAGTCCGCCAAAGCGGCCCACCGCCACCTCCACCAGGGCGCGCGCCAGTTGCTCGTCG
>DATMSN010000865.1:0-3886 GCA_035565375.1 Duganella sp.
GACACGGCCGGCTGGTGCACGAACGGCGCCGTCATTTGAGCTGCACGCGCGGGTCGACGGCCTGGTACATCAGGTCGGCCAGCAGGTTGAACACCATCGTGGCCGCGGCGACGTACACCGTGATCGCCTTGATGACGGGGAAGTCGCTGCGCTCGACGGCCAGGATCACTTCGCGCCCGATGCCCGGGATGCCGAAGAAGCGCTCGAGCAGGAAGGCACCGATCAGCATGGCCGGCAGGCTCGCCATCACGTGGGTAATGATCGGGATCGCCGCATTGCGCAGCACATGCAGCCACATCACGCGCCGCTCGGGCAAGCCCTTGGCGCGCGCCGTGCGCACGTAATCCTGCCCGACCTCGTCCAGCACGAAGCTGCGGTACAGGCGCAGGGTCGGCGCCAGCGACAGCATCGCCACGCGGTCCGCGCGCAGGCGGCGCCAGGCCAGCGTCCACAATCCGGCCGGCGCCGTCATGCGAGCTTCACCCTGGGGTCGAGCGCCTGGTACATCAGATCCGTCAGCAGATTGAATACCATGGTCGCCACCGCCACGTACACGGTGATGGCCTTGATGACGGGAAAATCGCTGCGCTCGACGGCCAGGATCACCTCGCGCCCGATGCCGGGAATGCCGAAGAAGCGCTCCAGCAGGAAGGCGCCGATCAGCAGCGCCGGCAGGCTGGCCATCACGTGCGTGACGATCGGAATCGCGGCGTTGCGCAACACGTGCACCCACATCACGCGCCGCTCGCCCACGCCCTTGGCGCGCGCCGTGCGCACGTAATCCTGGCCGACCTCGTCGAGCACGAAGCTGCGGTACAGCCGCAACGTCGGCGCGATCGACACCGCCAGCCCGATCAGGATCGGCAGCGCCGCGTAGCGCAGCAGGTTTTCACCCACGCTCCGTCCCCAGCCCTGCACCGGAAAAAGGCCGAGCTTGTACGCCAGCCCGTACTGCAGCACGATGATGTACACGAGGATGCTGACCGACATGCCGACGGTGCAGGCGATCATCACCGCCCGGTCGGCCGGCGAGCCGCGCACGAAGGCGACGGCCAGCGCCAGCGCGACGCCGAGCAGCGTTTCCAGCAGGGTCAGCGGAACGAGCACCGTCAGCGACGGCCCCAGCCGCGTGGCGATGATGTGCGACACCGGCTCGCCGGTCGCCCAGCTCAGGCCGAAATCGAAGGTGACGATTTGCCGGATGAAAATCCACAGCTGGGCCGGGTAAGATTGGTCGACGCCGAGCTGCTGGCGGATGTTGGCGATGGCCTCGGCATTGGCCATCTTGCCGGCCAGGATGTAGGCCGGATCGCCGCCGACCCAGTTAAACAATATAAACACCAGCAGCACCACGCCCAGCATCGTCGGCAACATCTGCCATACGCGGCGCACCACAAAAGCCCCCATCCCGCGCCTCTCCCATGCCGATTTCACGCAACCCGTTTTCCCCACGGGCAGTTATACCCGATCCGGCGGCCGCTGACTACGCCGGACGCCACTTGTAATTTCCGGTGGCGCGAACGCGGCGCCGCCAGCCGAATTTTCCACGCCGATGAAGGAACAAACATTCGATTGCCAACCACTCATCTGTGGTCTAAAAGTAACAGAGTAGCGCTTTGTTACAGTTTAATTTCATGCAAAAACTGTTCTTTCCGGAATTTTATTGGCGCTGGACGCCGGCGGCCAACCAGTCGACATGTTTGAAGGATGATCGAACTTAGCGACCAATAGCGCATATTTCGCTACCAAGTATCACTTTCATCCCGGTAGCCGCCCGGCCCCAAAGCCGGCAGCCGGCGCCGATCCGGTTGCGACCGGCCGCGTTGACATGCAACCGAGCGCGATGCTCTTATAAAAACAGAGGAAAAAAATTTCTCGCACGAGAGCGCCGCCACGCCGCGATCAGCCGCACGGCCGGCCGCTCATTTCAGGGTAGTCCCAGTTCAGGTGGAGAGTGTCAGCATGATGATGGAAACAGTATTGTCCCGTTCAGTACGTCTGATTTTTTCGGGTGGCCTCGCCGCCGCCGGGTTGATGTCGGCGCCAGCCATGGCCCAGACCGCCGATGCGCCGATACAGCGCGTCGAGATCACCGGTTCGAGCATCAAGCGCGCCACCGCCGAGACGGCATCGCCGATCCAGGTCGTCAGCCGCGAAGACTTGCTTAAATCGGGCAAGAGCACCGTTTCCGAATACCTGCAAACGCTGACGGCCGACGGCGCCGGTTCGCTGCCCACCGGCTTCGGCAACGGTTTCGCGGCCGGCTCGACGGCGATCTCGCTGCGCGGCCTGGGCGCCACCTCGACCCTGGTGCTGCTCAACGGCCGCCGCATGGCGCCGTTCGCGCGCGCCGACGACGGCCAAAAGAGCTTCACCGACCTGTCGACCGTGCCGATGCAGATCGTCGAGCGCATCGAGATCCTCAAGGACGGCGCCTCGTCGACCTACGGCGCCGACGCCATCGCCGGCGTGGTCAACATCATCCTGCGCAAGGATGTCCAGGGCCTGGAGATCAAGGGCGACACCGGCTGGTCGCGCTACGACGACGGCAAGCAGAACAAGGCATCGCTGACCTTCGGCAAGGGCAACCTCGACGACGACAAGTACAACGTCGTCTTCAACGCCGAGTACTTCCAGTCCGACAGCCTGAAAAACAGCGACCGCAAGGACCGCGCCCACATCGGCAAGGCCGACCTGCGCCCGTACGGCTACCCGGTCGGCACCCAGTTCGCCAACGGCTACATCGCCGGCAACAACATCGCCAGCCCGAGCCCGACCGGCTCGATCCGCAATCCGGCCACCAACGACTATGTGTCGCTGCCCGGCTGCGCGGCCTTGTCGGCCACGAAGGACCAGACCGGCTCCGGCGGCGGCTGCCTGTGGCACCACGACCAGTTCCGCGACATGCAGCCGGAGATCGAATCGGTCAACCTGTACACCCGCGGCACCTGGCAGGTCAACGACGACACCCAGGCCTACGCCGAGGCCGGCTACTCCAAGCGCGACACCTCGTTCATGATGATCCCGCCGTCGATCACCCCGACCGTCGCCTTCCCGCCGAACGCGGCCAATCCGCTGGGCTTCATCAACTACGGCAACATCGCGCTGCTGGGCGCGACCCACCCGCAAAACCCGTACGGCGTGGCCACCCGCCTGCGCTACTCGGCCTTCGACGTCGGCCCGAGCACCCGCAGCGCCAACAACAAATTCACCCGCGCCGTCATCGGCGTCAAGGGCTCGGCCATGGGCTGGGACTACGACACCGGCTACACCCATTCCGAGTCGACCTTGGACCTCGAATACACCAACATGCTCAACATGAAGGTGCTGCGCGCGGCGCTGGGCGACCCGACCTCGCAATACTTCCCGTACTACATCGGCGACCAGGCCTCCCGCAACCCGGCCTCGCTGTACGCGGCGCTGCGCGTGAACGCCACCTCGAAATCGACCACCAAGCTCGACATCGTCGACTTCAAGGCCTCGCGCGAACTGTTCGCGCTGCCGGGCGGCAAGCTCGGCCTGGCCGTCGGCGGCGAATACCGCAAGGAACAGTTGTCGAACCCGTCGCTGTCCGGTTCCGAGGACGGCACCATCAACTCGAGCTACGTGGCGGCCTTCGGCGACACCAAGGTCAAGGCGGTCTACGCCGAGATCCTGGCGCCGGTGATCAAGACGGTCGAGCTGTCGGCCGCGATGCGCTACGACAAATACGACCACTTCAGCTCGTCGACGCCGAAGGCCGGCATCAAGTGGACCCCGGTCAAGAGCTTCGCGCTGCGCGGCACCTACACCGAAGGCTTCCGCGCGCCGGGCGCGGCCGAAGGCAACGCCACCTCGCAATCGACCGGCTCGGCGCCGGTGCGCGATCCGGTCCGTTGTCCGGGCG
>DATMSN010000866.1:0-5815 GCA_035565375.1 Duganella sp.
TCAGCGACGTCATAGACGCGCGCGGTCAGGATTTTCTTCAGATAGTCGATAGTCATGGTCTGCAAACAGTGATTCCAGAGGGCCGGAACCCTGGGGTCAAGTCTGACATTCGTACACGAGCTGTGCCCTAGCCGCAGCTACGGCACAGCTCGTGTACGAATGTCAGACTTGACCCCAGGGTTCCGGCCCTCTGGAATCACTGTTTGCAGACCATGACTATCGACTATCTGAAGAAAATCCTGACCGCGCGCGTCTATGACGTCGCTGATGAAACCCCGCTGGAACTCGCGCCGACCCTGTCGCAGCGCTACGAGAACCGAATTTATTTCAAGCGCGAGGACATGCAGAGCGTGTTCAGCTTCAAGATTCGCGGCGCCTACAACAAGATGGCCCACCTGAGCGACGCCCAGCGCAAGCGCGGTGTCATTTGCGCCTCGGCCGGCAACCACGCGCAGGGCGTGGCGCTGTCGGCGGCCAAGCTGGGCTGCCGCGCGCTGATCGTCATGCCGACCACCACCCCCCAGGTCAAGATCGACGCCGTCAAGGCGCGCGGCGGCGCCGACGTCGAGGTGGTGCTGCACGGCGAGTCCTATACCGATGCCTACAACCACGCGCTGACCTTGGAGCAGGAACAGAAGCTCACCTTCGTCCATCCGTTCGACGATCCGGACGTCATCGCCGGCCAGGGCACGATCGGCATGGAGATCCTGCGCCAGCATTCCGGCCCCATCCACGCGATCTTCGTGGCCATCGGCGGCGGCGGGCTGATCTCGGGCGTGGCGTCGTACGTCAAGGCGATCCGACCGGACATCAAGATCATCGGCGTGCAGACCATCGATTCGGACGCGATGGCGCGCAGCATCAAGGCCGGCGAGCGCATCACGCTGGCCGACGTCGGCCTGTTCTCCGACGGCACCGCCGTGCGCCTGGTCGGCGAGGAAACCTTCCGCATCACGCGCGAGCTGGTCGACGACATCATCATCGTCGACACCGACGCCATCAGCGCGGCCATCAAGGACGTGTTCACCGACACGCGCAGCATCCTGGAGCCGGCCGGCGCGCTGGCCATCGCCGGCGCCAAGGCCTACATCGAGCGCGCGGCCATGACCAAGGACCCGATCAGGAACGAGACGCTGATCACCATCGCCTGCGGCGCCAACATGAATTTCGACCGCCTGCGCTTCGTCGCCGAGCGGGCCGAACTGGGCGAGGCGCGCGAGGCGCTGTTCGCCGTCACGCTGCCCGAGCAGCGCGGCAGCTTCAAGCGCTTCTGCTCGCTGGTGGGGCCGCGCAATGTGACCGAGTTCAACTACCGCATCAGCGACAAGGACGAGGCGCACGTGTTCGTCGGCGTGCAGATCGCCGACCGCGGCGAATCCGGCGCGCTGGCGCGCAAGTTCGAGGAGCATGAGTTCCGGACGCTGGACCTGACCCACGACGAACTGGCCAAGGCCCACATCCGCCACCTGGTCGGCGGCAAGAGCGGGCTGGCCAAGGACGAACTGCTGTACCGCTTCGAGTTCCCGGAGCGCCCGGGCGCGCTGATGCGCTTCCTCGACAGCATGGCGCCGAACTGGAACATCTCGCTGTGCCATTACCGCAGCCAGGGCGGCGACGTCGGCCGCATCCTGATCGGCCTGCAGGTGCCGTCCGAGGAGATGGGCGCGTTCGCGCAGTTCCTCACCACGCTCGGCTACCGCTACTGGGACGAGAGCGCCAATCCGGTGTACAAGCTGTTCCTGGGTTGAACCCGACCCGCCTTGTGTGACGGACCACGCTCCGTCGCTTAGGGGTCGTACCCAACTGGGTACGACCCCGCATGGGGGTGCGGGGTGGCATCGTCCGACAGCCACCCGCGACACCCACCCGGTAAAAGTACGCTACCATTTCACCTTTGCCGCTTCGCACACCGCCATGACCAACTCCGCCGACCTGTCCCCGCTGGGAAAAACCTCCGCCTACCGCACCGATTACGCGCCGGAGCTGCTGTTCCCCATCCCGCGCCAGGGCAAGCGCGACGAGCTGGGCCTGAACGGCACGCTGCCCTTCTTCGGCGTCGACATCTGGAACGCCTACGAAATCTCCTGGCTCAACCAGCGCGGCAAGCCGCAGGTGGCGATCGCGCGCGTGACCTTCCCGGCCGATTCGCCCAACATCATCGAATCGAAATCGTTCAAGCTCTACCTGAACTCGTTCAACCAGACCCGCCTGGAAAACGTGGTGGCGCTCAAGGCGCTGCTGCAACAGGACCTGACCGAGGCGGCCGGCGCCAACGTGCACATCACAATCACCCAGCCGGAGGAATTCGGCATGATCGCGATGGGCGAACTCGACGGCCTGCTGCTGGACCGCCTCGACATCGAGGTCGACAACTACAGCCCGTCGCCGCAGATCCTCAAGGCCGCCCACGACGAGGAGCCGGTCGAGGAAAAGCTGGTGTCGCACCTGCTCAAGTCGAACTGCCTGGTCACCGGCCAGCCCGACTGGGCCAGCGTGCAGATCCACTACGCCGGCCCGCAGATCGACCAGGAAAGCCTGCTGAAATACCTGATCGGTTTCCGCGAGCACAACGAGTTCCACGAACAATGCGTCGAGCGCATCTTTGTCGACATCCTGCGCCAGTGCGCGCCGCAACAGTTGGCGGTCTACGCGCGCTACACGCGGCGCGGCGGGCTCGACATCAATCCATGGCGCAGTAATTTCAGCACGGCACAGAAACCGCCCAACCTGCGCGGCGCGCGTCAGTAAGGCGAATCAGGCGTATGATGTGGCCAATGGTGCGACTTTCACAAGAAATTAGCTCATCTGTTGAAAAACGCGAAAAATCGGAAAACCCCGTCGGTTTGCGGCAAAAAACCGGCGTTTCCGCGCTTTTTTGCGCATAAATAGCAAATGCTTTCTGCGGTGCATTTCTAATAACACCCGGGGCGCCTCGGCGCGCCCTGCGCGGGACCGGAATGCAACGCCGGCGCGAGCGATTTCATGTTACATGGCGCACAAACAAGCCTATAATTCGGCGGCGCCCATCGTTTCTCGCAACACCTTATGTCGTCTTATGAATAACCTGAGCAAAATACTCTCACTCGAAAATGTACTGCTTGATCTGGAAGTGTCCAGCAAAAAGCGGGCATTCGAGCAAGCTGGCCTGATCTTCGAAAACAATTGCGGCATCGCCCGCTCCACCGTCTCGGACAACCTGTTCGCGCGCGAGCGCCTCGGTTCCACCGGGCTCGGTCATGGCGTGGCCGTGCCGCACGGCCGCATCAAGGGCATGAAGAGCCTGAAATCGCCGCTGGCGGCGTTCGTCCGCCTGGCCGAGCCGATTCCGTTCGAGTCGCCCGACGGCAAGCCGGTCAATCTGCTGTTCTTCCTGCTGATCCCGGACCACGTCACCCAGCAACACCTGGAGATCCTCTCGGAGATCGCCGAGATGTTCTCGGACGACGCCTTCCGCACGGCGCTGAGCACCGACCCGGATCCGAAATCGGTGCACTCGCGCATCATCAATTGGATGCCGAGCCTGCAGGCCGCCGGCTGATAAGTTGGACGGGCAGTGGCTGGCGAGCATGGGTTGCCGGACAATAGGTTAAACTAAGGGCGTAGCCCCCACCTTAGTCCAACCTCTAGATAAGACGACCCATGCTGCAAACGCCGCTGACGATACAAAGGCTTTACGACGACAATCGCGAGAGTTTGCAACTCGGCTGGTTCGCCGGTTTTCCCGGCGGCGAGCGCCTCATTTCCGGCGACGTGGCGTCGGCCGCCGACCAGGTCGGCCACCTCAACACCATCCACCCGGGCCGCATCCAGGTCTTCGGGCACCAGGAAATCAATTACTACCAGCGCCTCAAGGCGCTCACGCGCGCCCACGTCATCGGCGAGCTGATCGCCGGCGGCCCGCCGGCGCTGATCATCGCCCAGGGCCTGGAAACGCCGCCCGACATCCTCGCCATCTGCGACGAGAAAAACATCCCGCTGTTCTCCACTCCGTTACCTGCCGCACAGGTGATCGACTTCCTGCGCGTGTATCTTTCCAAGAAGCTGGCGCAACGCATCATCATGCACGGCGTCTTCATGGACGTGCTGGGCGTAGGCGTGCTGATCACCGGCGATTCCGGCCTCGGCAAGAGCGAGCTGGGCCTGGAACTGATTTCGCGCTCGCACGGCCTGGTGGCCGACGACGCGGTCGAGTTCTCGCGCATCGCGCCGAACATGATCGAGGGCCGCTGCCCGGCCTTGCTGCAGAACCTGCTGGAGGTGCGCGGGCTGGGCCTGCTGGACATCAAGGCGATCTTCGGCGAGACGGCGGTGCGCCGCAAGATGCGCTTGAAGTTGATCGTGCATCTGGTGCGCCGCGGCGCGCTGGAAGAGGAAGTGGAGCGGCTGCCGTTCCAGTTCCCGACCGAGGACGTGCTGGGCCTGCCGATCCGCAAGGTGGTGATCCCGGTGGCGGCCGGCCGCAACATCGCGGTGCTGCTGGAGGCCGCCGTGCGCAACACGATACTGCAACTGCGCGGCATCGACACACTACAGGAGTTCATGGAGCGTCAGAGACAAGCCATGAGCGGAGATTGACATGCGTATCGTCCTCATCACCGGCATCTCCGGCTCCGGCAAATCGGTGGCCTTGAACGTGCTCGAAGACACCGGCCACTACTGCGTCGACAACCTGCCGCCGGCGCTGCTGTCGCAACTGGTCACCACGCTGGCCGAGGAAGGCTTGCAGGCGCTGGCGGTAGCCGTCGACGCCCGCAGCGCCGAATCGCTGGCCTCGCTGCCGGCCGACGTCAAGCGGTTGCGCGAAGAGGGACACGACGTCAAGGTCATGTTCCTGACCGCGAACACGCACTCGCTGGTGGCGCGCTTCTCGGAAACGCGCCGCAGCCATCCGCTGTCGCACGAGCTGCGCCCGGGGCAGAACCCGGCCGCGCGCCGCACCTTGATCGAATGCATCATGGAAGAGCGCGAGCGGCTGTCGGCGATCGAACAGCTGGGCCACGTGGTCGACACGTCGGAGCTGAGCGCCAACAAGCTGCGCGCCTGGGTCAAGGACCTGGTGGCCAGCGAGGGCGCGCCGCTGACCTTGTTCTTCGAATCGTTCGCCTTCAAGCTGGGCGTGCCGATGGACGCCGATTTCGTGTTCGACGTCAGGGCGCTGCCGAATCCGTATTACGATTTGACGTTGCGCCCGCTGACGGGCCGCGACGCGCCGGTGATCGATTTCCTCGACGCCCAGCCGAGCGCCATCGAGATGCTGGGCGATATCCGCGCGTTCGTCGAGAAGTGGCTGCCGTTCTTTAAGACCGACAACCGCAGTTATTTGACGGTGGCGCTGGGGTGCACCGGCGGGCAGCACCGCTCGGTGTATATGGCGGAGAAGCTGGCGGCGTATTTCCATCCGAATGAGCGGGTGGTGTTGCGGCACCGCGAGCAGTAGCCAAGAACGTTCGGCCACCACGGACGTGAAATATCAAAGATGCCGCAGCGGGTGGGCGTGATCCGGCCACACCGGCTCGAACAACCGCCGCACCATCTCCCCGGTCACCTCCTCCAACGACGGCGGATGCCATTTCGGCGCGCCGTCCTTGTCGATCACCAGCGCGCGCACGCCTTCGATGACCTCGCCATGTTCAAACACACGCCTGACCAGCGCGCGCTCCATGCGCAGGCAGCCGGCCATGTCCAGCGCCGCGCCGCGCTTGATCAACTCGTGCGTGACGCACATCATCAGCGGCGAACGGGTCGCCATCATCCCCACCGTGGCGCGCGCGAACTCGCCGCCGTCCGCCTCCAGCGCGGCGACGATGGCCGGCAC